>NZ_JBHVKN010000084.1:0-20041 GCF_042798075.1 Nocardioides sp. NPDC057772 | reverse complement strand
CCTTATCAGATAAGGCGAGTAGTCCTACGAACGACGTGTTACACCCCGATGCGGCGGCCAGTCAGAGCCGCTCGATCACCAGCGCCATGCCTTGGCCACCCGCTGCACACATCGTCTCCAGGCCATAGCGGCCGCCGGTCTCCTGCAGGCCATGGAGGAGGGTGGTCGTGAGGCGGGCGCCGGTGGAGCCGAAGGGGTGGCCGAGGGCGATCGCACCGCCGTTGACGTTGACCCGCTCGGGGTCGAGACCGATCTGGTCGATGCTGGGCAGCACCTGGGCGGCGAAGGCCTCGTTCATCTCCACGAGGTCGATGTCGGATGCCGAGAGTCCGGCGCGGGCGAGCGCCTGGCGGGACGCCTCGACCGGCCCGAGGCCCATGATCTCGGGCGAGAGCCCCGAGACGCCGGTCGAGACGATCCGGGCCAGGGGCGTGATGCCGAGCTCCGCGGCCCGAGTGTCGCTCATGATCACCAACGCGGCCGCGCCGTCGTTCAGCGGGCAGCAGTTGCCGGCCGTGATGGTGCCGTTCTCACGGAACACCGGGGCCAGTCCGGCGACCTTCTCCAGGGTCACCCCGGCCCGCGGCCCGTCGTCGGTGGAGACGACCTCGCCGGACGGCAGCGTCACCGGCGTGATGTCCCGCTCCCAGAAGCCCCGGGCGGCAGCGGCCTCGGCGCGGTTCTGGGAACGTACGCCCCAGGCGTCCTGCGCCTCCCGCGTGACGCCGCACAGCTCGGCGACGTTCTCAGCGGTCTCGCCCATCGCGAGGTGGTAGTCGGGCAGCTCGCCGGCATCGCGCGGGTCGCTCCAGGCCGTCCCCGCAGCCACCCGCGCGGCGCCGCGCTCGCCGGCCTTGAGGAACTCCTCGGCCTTGGTGTCCGGCATCCCGTCGGCCTTGCCGCGCTCGTAGCGGGACACGCACTCGACCCCGGCCGAGACGAACGCGTCCCCCTCGCCGGCGCGGATCGCATGGAACGCCATCCTCGTGGTCTGCAGCGACGAGGCGCAGTAGCGGTGGACCGTGGCGCCGGGGACAGCGTCGAGGCCGAGGCGTACGCCGACGACCCGGCCGATGTTGTAGCCCTGCTCCCCCGCGGGCTGGGCACAGCCCATCATCAGGTCGTCGATCTGCGTCGGATCCAGCTCCGGAACCGAGGCGAGGGCGCTGCGTACGATCTGCTCGGCCAGCTCGTCCGGACGCAGGTCCTTCAGCGACCCCTTGAAGGCGCGGCCGATCGGGGATCGGGCGGCGGAGACGATGACTGCTTCGGGCACGGTTTCTCCTCAGGAGTTGGGGGTGTGCTGGAGGAAGGCGGGCCACTCCCCGCCGCCGTCGACGGCGAGGACCGCGCCGGTGATGTGCGCGGCGAGCGGGGAGGCGAGCATCAGGCAGGCATCGCCGATCTCCGACGGGGTCGCGAAGACTCCGCGCGGGATGGTCGCGGCCACCGCGGCCCGCTGCTCGGGGCTGCCGTAGTGCTCCTCGGACCCCGCGGTGGCGACGATCCCGCAGGAGATGGCGTTGACGCGTACGTCCGGGGCCCACTCGACCGCGATCGACCCGGTCAGGCTCTCGACGGCCGCCTTGGCAGCGCCGTAGACCGCGGTGCCGGGACTGGGCCGGCGTGCCGAGATCGAGCTGATGTTGACGATGGATCCGCGAGAGGCCTTCAACGCCTCGTACGCCGCTTGGCAGACGTAGGCGGTGGCCAGGAAGTTGATCGCGGAGATCTTCTCGTGGAAGCGCGGCGACGCGGTCGCGAAGTCGGCGTAGGGCGCGCCACCGGCGTTGTTGACGACCACGTCCAGCCGTCCGAGCCGCGAGGTGATGGCGGCGACCCAGGCCGCGACCTGCTCGGGATCGCGTACGTCGACCTGGGAGAAGACCGGCTTGCGGCCGTCGATCATGGGCAGCTCGGCCGGGGCCGTCCGGCCGCAGATCTCGACCTCGGCGCCGGCCTCGAGGAACCGGGCGACGATCCCGGCGCCCACGCCGCGGGTGCCACCGGTCACCGCGACCACCTTGCCGCTGAAGTCGATCTCCACTGCCATGTGCGGCAGTCTAGAGCGCCTACCAAGCAAATGCTAGGTTGATGGTCGCGGTGACCGATGCGAGTGCGTCAGAGCCAGTGGCTCAGACGCAGTGCACGTCCACCCAGTAGGTGTGGTCGCCGTTCATGTGCTTCTTGACCAGCACCGGGACGGTGACCGAGCCGCTCGCGTCGGGAAGGAACGTCTGCCCGGCGTGGTGCACGTCGTCGATCTCGCAGCCGGCCTGGTCGGTCACGGTGATCTTGTGCAGGCCCGCCTCCGCGGCCTCGACGTGTGCCTCATGGAACGCGAGGACCGCCGGGTTGTACTCGGAGTACTTCACGTTGTGTGCACCCAGGGTGTCGGTCCAGTGGGCGGCCAGACCGTCGATGAACGGCCCACCGTGCCGCGAGAAGCGGGTGTCGATCTCGACGATCGCCCGAGCCCGGACCTTGAAGTTGTCGGTCTTGCTGTCAGCCGGGACGAAGCCGTGCCGGTTGCCGGGCGCGGTCGGGTCGAGCGCGGCGTACGGTGTCAGCCAGACCTTGTACTCGCCACCGTTGTTGGGGGTGTCGAGGAACGGGAACAGCTGGACGGTGATGCCGTTGTCCTCCGCGTCGGTACCGGTCGCGTGCGCACATCCACCGCTCGGAGCGACGCTGACGAAGCGGCCGCTGGCGTCGACCTCGACCCGGCGGCAGGCAACCGGATCGGTGGAGAGCAGCGTCTTGCCGGACGGGTCGGTCACCTGGAAGGCGTAGATCCCGGCGGGCAGGCCGGCGGCGTCATCAGGTGCGTTGATGCCGGGACCACCGTTGAGATAGACGTCCTGCTTGGCGGCGTAGTGGTTGAGGTTGACCGGCGCGCCGGAGACGTCGGTGGTGAAGATCGCGCCGGAGAGCTGCAGCAATGGCGCAGCCGAGGCCGGCATCGACCAGAGCGCCGCCGCGGCGACCCCCGCCGCGACAGCACAGACGAGCTTTCGGATCATGGGTTTCCCCCTCAGATAGGTCGGACCTCGAGTCTTCGACGCGCCGCGGTAAAGGCTCCCGTCCGACCCCCGGGTATCACCCGAACCGGGTAGGGCCGCGGAGTGTGTGATGAGCCACCTTCCCGCCGCCCGAGGGAATACCGGAGAGTCCCTCCGTATTTGGTATGGAGTGGATCGAGGTCATCAGCCCTCGGCAGACCTGAGAGGAACCTTTCTTGTGAGCGCAACCGCCGTCGACACCTTCACGGACGTGATCCGAACCCGCCGTTCCGCGCGGGCCTTCCTGCCCGATCCGGTGCCCGCCGACGACATCCGCGGTGTGCTCGAGGACGCCCAGCGCGCCCCGTCGCACAGCAACACCCAGCCGTGGGAGGTGCACGTCTTCTCCGGCGACGCCCGCGACCGGCTCAGCGAGGCGATGCTCAAGGCGTTCGAGGCCGGCCAGATGAGCCCCGACTTCACCACGACGTACGGCGACGACGACGGTGTCCACGTCCAGCGGTCGCAGCGAGCCGGCGCCCTCCTCTACGGCGCCATGGGCATCGCCCGTGACGACGCCGAAGGACGCTCCAAGGCTGTCGCCGAGAACCTCCGCTTCTACGGTGCACCGCACGTGGCCCTGCTCTTCGTGCCCGAGCTCGGCGACGTCGTCCGCGCCGCCAACGACGTCGGCATGTACGCCCAGAACTTCCTGCTCTCCCTCACCGCCCGCGGCTACCACGGCGTCCCGCAGGGCATGCACGGCCTGTTCGCCGACACCGTCCGCGACCACCTCGGGCTCCCGGCCGACCGCAAGCTGCTCTACGGCATCTCGTTCGGCACCGCCGACCCCGAGGCGTCGGTCAACCGTGTCGAGATGGGCCGCGCCCCGCTCGACGAGCACATCGTGCTGCACGACACCTCGCTCTGAGCCGCTGCGACGAGCTGTCGACGAGCTGTCGACGAGCTGTAACACGTCGTTCGTAGGTCTTCTCGCCCTATCGGGACGACCGGATAGTCCTACGAACGACGTGTTACACGTGCGGCCCCCGCTCAGCCAGCCGCCGCGACCCCGCGGATCTCCGCCACAGACGTACGCTGCGCCCGACCCGCCGCGACGACGCTGACCGCCACCGCGAGCAGGAGCCAGAGGACCAGTCCCCCGACCGACGCACCGACCGCGGCGCCGCTCTGCGTGACCACGACCCCACGCAGCGCCTCGGCGGCGAGCGGTACCGGCAGGACGCCGGCGAGCGCACCGAACGGCTCGGACGCCGTGGCGACCGGCAGCAATCCGCCGAGGGAGACCAGCTGCAGGGCAAGGAAGGCGAGCGAGATCAGCCACCCGCGGCGCTGGCCGGCGAGCGCGACGACGGCCTGGTGGACCGCGACGAACACGACCGCAGCAAGAGCCGCGATACCGACCGCCGCGAGCGGCTTCGCGAGATCCGCGCCGAGGAGACGAGCCGCCCCCACGAGGAGCACGGCCTGCACCGACCCGATCAGGACCGCCGGCCACAGCCCGACGAAGGTGAGCCGGCGCGCCGTGAGAGCCTCGCGCAGCCGCTTGACGGGGAAGGCCGGACGAAGCAGGTAGACGGCGAGCGCACCGAGCCACAGCGCCAGCGCGATCACGGCCGGCGCCAGCCGGGTCGCCCCCGAGATGGACGGCCCGGACGCGACCGAGACCCGCACCGGAGAGGCGACGACCTCGGCCTGCTTCTCGCCGGGGACCGTGATCTGCGAGGCCCCGTCGTCGAGCCCCGACGCCAGCGAGGACGCGCCTTTTCTCAGCGAGGAGGTCCCTTTGGAGAGGTCGCCGGCACCCGTGGCCAGCGAGGCCGACCCGTTCTCGAGCTGCTTGGTCCCGGAGGCGAGCCGGTCGGCCCCGGAGGCCAGCTCGGTGGCGCCGTCGTTCGCCTCCCCGACACCGGCGGAGAGCTCACGCGCACCCTTGGCCAGACGCGCGTTGGCGGAAGCCAGCCGGGACGCCCCGGAGGCGACCTTCCTGGCACCGTCCGCCGCCGACGAGATCCCGCCGCTCAGCTCGGGGGCCGCCTGCGACAGCGCGGAGGCACCCGAGGCGACCTGGTCCGCGCCGGCGGCGAGCTGATCGGCCTGCGTACCGCCGGAACCGACCGCAGCGGCGGTGGCGCCGCACAGCTGCGGCTTGGAGGCCGCGAGCAGCGGATCGCTCGCGCACGCCTGCGCCCAGCCCTTGGCGAGCTGGGTGTAGCCGTCCACACCCTCCGACACCTGCGCGGCACCGGTCGCGAGCGCCGAGGTCTGTGACGGCAGGTCGGCGGTCGACCTCTCCAGCCGGTCGAGCCCGCCGCTGAGCTCGCCGGCGCCGGCCGACAGCGAGGACGCGCCCTTCGATGCCTTGCCCGCGCCGGTGGCCAGCGATCCCGCACCCGCCTCCAGCCGCGCGGTCCCGCCGGCGAGCGAGTCGAGGCCTCCGGCGACCTGCGAGGCGCCGTCGGCGGCACCCGCGGCGCCAGAGCTGAGCGCACGTGCACCGTCGGCGATCTTCCCGGCACCCGAGTCGGCGGCAGCGGTGCCGTCGGCGAGCTCGTCCGCCCCGTCCGCGGCCGAGGTCAGGCTGGTCTTGAGCTTCCCGGTCTGGTCCCGGACACCGTCGAGGTAGGTCGTGGTGACCGTACGCCCCAGGGTCGACGCCGACTGCCGCGCGACCTGCCGGGCGATCTCGGCGGTGACCTCGCTGGAGGCGTCGGACGCCTCCACGCGCACCTGGCCGGCGCTCGGGTCGCTCCTCTGCACACCGGACAGCGTCTCGGACAGGTCCTCGGGGATCGTGATCACCGCGGCGTACGTCCCGTCCGCGTAGCCGGCGCGCGCATCCTCCTCGTCGGTGAGCTCCCAGCCGAGGGTGGGGCTCGACGAGCCGGAGCCCGAGGACGAGACCAGGTCCGCGGCCAAGGCGCGCCCGGCGTACACGGTCTGCTTGTCCTTGCCGCTCCCCGTCGTCACCGGCTTGTCGAGGTTGACCACCGCGGCGGGCACCTTGTCGAGGTTCTCGGTGCGGTCGCTGAGCGCGACGAGCGCGAGCGCCGTCACGACGACCGGCAGCAGGATCGCGGCGGCCACGAGGCGGCGGCCGCCCCACCATGATTTCGTACGTGTCATCGGACCGTCTCCAGGTCAGCGGCCGAAGCCGCGGGGTCAGTGAGCGCAGGAAGAGCGCGGGCAGGCTCGGCAGACGCGAGGACGTCCGCGACCTGCGTCACGGCGGGCAACGACGGCATCCCGAGCAGCACCGTCGTGCCCCGTGAGGTCAGCGCGGACAGGGCCGCGAGCTGACCGGGGTCGAGCGAGGTCGGACTGTCGATGGCGACCAGGGCCGGCACCCGCCGAGCCCCCACGAGCCGGAGCGCGTCCGCGACGTCGTCGACGAGCGCGGCCCGCGCCCGCACCGCTCCCGCCTCCTCCGGCAGCAGGCGATCGAGCACGACCAAAGACCCGGAGAACCCGAGCCGCCCGGTGATCGCGGCGAGCGCAGCAGAGCGTGCCACCGGGTCGGCCCCATGGACGATCCCGAGCCCGCCCGGGCGAAGGTCGAGCGTGAACGGCGCGAGCGCCGCCGCCACCTCGACCTCGCGCGCCCGCACCGCCACCTCCCCGTGAGTGGCGACGTAGTCGGCGTGCTCGAGGTGGTGCACGAGCGCCTCACCCTCGATGTCGAGCACAGGCAGCCGCCGGTCCAGCCAGCGCGGCAGCCACCAGGCGCCACGTCCGAGCAGGGCGAGCACGGCCGGCACCAGCGTCATCCGCACCAGGAACGCATCGACGAGCACGCCCACGGTCAGGCCCAGCGCCATCGGTTTCACGATCGGGTCGCCGTTGGGCACGAAGGCCGCGAAGACTCCGATCATGATGAGAGCCGCCGCGGTGACGACGCGGGCGCTCGCGACGAAACCGCTGTCCACGGATGCCCGGGCGTTGCCGGTGTGGACGAAGTCCTCCCGCATCCGCGAGACCAGGAAGACCTCGTAGTCCATCGCGAGCCCGAAGAGCACGCCCATCAGGATGATCGGGAAGAACGCGATCACCGGCCCGACCTTCGCGACGTTCAGGAGGTCGGCACCCCAACCCCACTCGAAGACCGCGGCGACCACTCCGAACGAGGCCGCCACGGACAGCACGTAGCCCAGCGTCGCCTTCAGCGGGACCGCGATCGAGCGGAACACGATCGTCAGCAGGATCAGCGACAGCCCGACCACGACGGCCCCGAACGGCAGGATCGCGCCGGACAGTCGAGCACTGACGTCGATCGCGACCGCGGTCTGACCGGTGACCATGACGTCCTCGATGCCGAACCGCTTCTCCAGCCCGCCGGAGTCGGCGCGGATCTCCTTGACCAGCGACGCGGTCGCGGGGTCGCTCTTCTCGGTGGTCGGGTAGATCACCACGAGCCCCAGGTCGGCGGTGCGGTTCGGCGTCGCCAGCGCGACCTTCTGCACCCCGTCGTAGCCGCCCAGCGCCTTGCCCAGAGAGTCCATCACCCCGATCGGATCGGTGGTGTCGATGATGTCCGCCGTCACGAACAGCGGCGCGTTGTAGCCGGGACCGAAGTCGCGACTGATCAGGTCGTACGTCTCCCGCGGCGCGGTCCCGGGCTCGGCGCTGCCGTTGTCGCTGAGCCCCAGGGCCAGGTCACGCGCCGGGATCGCCAGGACGGCGATGATCAGCAACGAGACCACGACGGTGAGGACCGGCACCTTGGTCACCAGCCGCACCCAGCGTGCCCCGAGAGTGATGGCGTGAGGCCGCCCCTCCGCGACAGCCTCACGCCGATGGGCCCGAGACCCAGGCTTCGGACGAAGACGCTCACCCGCGAGAGCAAGGAGCGCCGGCACCGCGGTGAGCGCGACGAGCACGGCGACCAGGACGGCCGAGGCGGCTGCGTACCCCATGACCGCAAGGAACGGGATGCCCGCGACCACCAGGCCGCACAGCGCGATGATGACCGTGACACCCGCGAAGATGACCGCGCTTCCCGCAGTCGCGACCGCGCGAGCGATCGACTCTTCCACCTCCAGACCGTGAGCGAGCTGGCTGCGGTGCCGGGCGATCACGAACAGCGCGTAGTCGATCCCGACCGCGAGCCCGATCATCAGCGCCAGGGTCGGGGTGGTGGCCGAGATCGTCGTGATCGCGGCGACCGAGAAGATCCCCGCCATCGCGATCGCGACCCCGAGCAGCGCAGTCAGGATCGGCAGGCCGGCGGCCAGCAGAGACCCGAACGTGATCGCGAGGACGAGCAGGGCGATGAGGATCCCGATCCCCTCGGTCGCGCTGACGTGCACCCCGGTGACCGAGTACGCATCCCCGCCGATGTGGAGCTCGAGCGAAGATCCCGCCGACAGCTCCGCGGCCTTCTCCAGGTCATCGGTCACCCCCTCCGGGAGCTCGTCCAGACCCAGGTCGAACTGCACCGTCGCCAGTGCGTCGCGGCCGTTGTCGCTGACCGTCCTGCTCTCCTCCGCCAGGGGGTCGGTGACCGTCGCGACGTGGTCGACCTTCTCGACCGCGTCGAGCACCGCCCTGACCTCCTTGCCGTGGTCCTCGATCTTCTCCCCCTCGGGAGCGACGAAGACGAGCTGGGCCGAGGTCCCGGAGACCTCCGGGAAGCGCTGGGTCAGCGCGTCCAGTCCCTGCTGGGACTCGGTGCCCGGGATCGTGAAGTCGTTCTGCAGCTTGCCGCCGAGCGAGACGGTCAGCGCACCCAGCAGCACGGCCAGCAGCAGCCACAGCGCCAGCACGGTCTTGGCACGGCGGGCGACCAGCCGGCCGAGTCGGTAGAGGTAGGAGGACACAGTTCAATACATTAACGCATCCAATACAGAAATGTATCGTTCAGGTATGTGAGGATGGCTACATGACCGAGGTGAAGGCCCCCCGACGACGTACGAACACCCGCGCGCGACTGCTGGCCGCCGCCGTCGACGTCTTCGTGGAGCGCGGCGCTCGCCGGGTCACCGTCGACGACCTGGTCAGCGCCGCCGGCTACACCCGCGGGGCCTTCTACTCCAACTTCAACACTGTCGACGAGGTGCTCCTCGAGGCATTCAAGGAGGAGTCCGAGAGGCTGATCGAGGCCGTACGCACCGCCCTCGACGAGCACGTCGAAGCCGACTCGAGCGGATCCTTGATCCGAGCGGCCTTCGACGCGGTCGGTCCCATGCAGGACCGCTGGTACGTCCTGCAGAGCGAGGTGGTGCTGCAGAGTCTGCGCGACCCCGATGCGCGGGAGATCAGCTCGGCGATCTTCACGGCGCTCAGCGAGCAGCTCGTCGAGCTGGTCGAGCTCGCACTGGACCGCCTCGACTGCACCTCCACGATGCCGACCGATCTTCTCGCCCAGACGATGATGGGCGTGTTCCTGCACAGCCTCACGATGCGTACGATCCGGCGCGACGACCCCCGCGCCGACCGGCTTCTCGACGACGCGCTCCCCCAGATCCTCGATAGCCTGTCCATCCCCAAGGCCTCCGCCTAGGCTGAGACCGATCCCACGCTCGGGTGGATTCTCAGGGGGTAGTCACTATGGGCGCACCGACATGGGTGTGGCTGGTCACCGTCGTCGCGATCGTCGGTCTGCTCGGGTTCGACTACGTCTTCCACGTACGCAAGGCCCACACGCCCACGCTGAGGGAAGCCGCCACCTGGTCGGCCGTCTACGTCGCGATCGCGCTGCTGTTCGGCGTCGGTGTGCTGGTCTTCGGTGGCGGGGCGATGGGTGGGGAGTACTTCGCGGGCTACATCACCGAGAAGGCACTCTCGGTCGACAATCTCTTCGTCTTCCTGATCATCATGACCAGCTTCCGCGTGCCCCGCGAGGACCAGCAGAAGGTGCTCCTCTTCGGGATCACGTTCTCGTTGCTCGCGCGCACCGGCTTCATCTTCGTGGGCGCCGCGCTGATCAACACCTTCGCCTGGGTGTTCTACCTGTTCGGCCTGATCCTGCTGATGACCGCCGGCAACATGCTGAAGCCCGACGACGACTCCCACGGGGAGAACGTCGTCGTCCGGCTGGCCCGGCGGCTGTTCCACGTCAGCGAGCACTACGACGGCGACAAGCTCTTCACGGTCGAGGACGGCAAGCGCATCCTGACCCCGATGCTGCTGGTCATGGTGGCCATCGGCGGCACCGACATCCTCTTCGCCCTCGACTCGATCCCCGCCATCTTCGGTCTCACCCAGAACGTCTACCTGGTCTTCACCGCGACCGCGTTCTCGCTGCTGGGCCTACGCCAGCTCTACTTCCTGCTGGACGGCCTCCTCGACCGGCTCATCTTCCTGTCCTACGGTCTGGCCGCGATCCTCGCCTTCATCGGCGTGAAGCTGATCCTGCACGCGCTGCACGAGAACAACGTCCCGTTCGTCAACGACGGCGACCCGGTCCACGTGGTGGAGGTCAGCACCGGCCTCTCCCTGAGCGTCATCCTCGGCGTGCTCGTCGTCACCATCGTCGCCTCGCTCTTCAGCAAGCGCGGCCGCGCGAAGAACGCCATCGCCAACGCCCGCCGCCACGCCGCTGCCTACCTCGACTCGGAATACACCGCCGACCCCGCCGAGCGCGAGCGAATCCACAACGCCCTCCTCGCCGAGCGCGACATCATCGTCAGCCTCGGCCCGAAGTACCTGCAGATCGCCCGCGAGGAGACGCCGCTCATGGAGCTCCTTGAGCGCGCCCTCTCCAGCCACAACGCCGCCGTCGAGCGCGGCGAGGCCACCCCGTCAGGGCCACCGAAGATCCTGCGTCGCGAGCAGTAGCCATCGGTCAGGCGGGCTGGTCGGCGCGCCCTCGCACCCGGCCGGCGATCAGCGCGATCACGGCCACGACCAGGCCCGAGCCGATCCCGATCATCATGGCGACACCGCAGGTGTAGCCGCGGGCGGCGATGTCGTACCAGGCCGGTCCGAACCGGTCGGCGAACTCGAAGGCAGCGGCTGGCGGGCGATATCCCCACGTCCGACCGACACCCCACAGCGCCTGGTGGATCGCGACGAGCGTCAGGCCGTAGAGCACGCCCACGACCACGAAGTCGGCGAACGGCCGCCTGCTCCGACGGGCGAGCGCGACCGCGAGCCACACGACGAACGGCGCCAGCGCGAGAACGTAGTAGGCGAGCCCGCTGTTCGGCGGCACAACCTCCAGATCGGCAAGCACCGTACGCGGCACCCCGATCGCAACCAGGATCAGCACCAGCCCCCACGACATGTCGGTCGCGGGGAATCGGCGCTCGAGGACTGTGTTCATGGCGTTCCTCCATGGCTTCGGCTCGACCCGTCCACCTCGGACGGTGTTCCTCAGCCTCCCGCCGTCAGCCCGCCCGGGCATCCGCGAGCGCGCGGGCCCGACGTACGCCACCTGGCGCAGACCAGGTGCGTAGAGTTGCGCAGCACGTCGCCGTCGGCTCAGGTGGTGACGCGCT
This sequence comes from Nocardioides sp. NPDC057772, assembly GCF_042798075.1. Classification (NCBI taxonomy): domain Bacteria; kingdom Bacillati; phylum Actinomycetota; class Actinomycetes; order Propionibacteriales; family Nocardioidaceae; genus Nocardioides; species Nocardioides sp. NPDC057772. The sequence goes on along the minus strand of NZ_JBHVKN010000084.1, from coordinate 8,580 downwards.
CGGCGGCCGCGTCCCCCGAAGACACGGCTAGGCTGCCTACGACATGACCACCGACGTACGCGGCGCGGACCCGGCCGAGGCGCCGCTCCGGCTGCGGAGCACGCTCGCCCACGACCTCGTGCTCGCCGGGGTGCTGACGCTCGTGACTGCGGCGCTCTTCGCCGTGATCGTGCCCCTGGCGACCCTCGACGACCCCGCCTCCAACCTCTCCGACAGCCAGATACGTACGTTGGTCGCAGTCGCCTGCCTGCAGACTCTCGTCCTCGTCGTCCGACGGGTTCGACCATTGTGGTGCATGGCCGGAGTGGCGGCCGGCCACGTCGCCCTGATCCTCATCGCGCCCGAGGTCAACGCCCAGACCCTCGCCGGCCTGGTGGCTGCCTACACATTGGGCACCCTGGTCCGGATCCGCATCACCGTGGCTGCGGTGGCCGTCGCCGGATTCGCCGTCTCGATCGCGGCCGTCCTCGCCAGCTGGGGCCGACCCGACCTGTTTGCCCTCTCCTCCGTGCACGCCACCAACGGCCTCGTGACCTACACCGCAGCGGCGTTCGTAGGGATCCACGTCGCCACGCAGCGTCAGCGCACCGCCCTCGAACGCGAGCAGGCTCGCGCCACTCTCGATGCGCATCGTCGCCGCGCCGAGGCCGCTGCCCGGGACGAACGCACCCGGATCGCGCGCGAGCTGCACGACATCGCCGCCCATCACCTCTCTGGGATCGTCGTCCAGGCGGCCGCTCTCGACAAGCTCATCGACCGCGCACCGGACTCCGCTCGCGAGAGCGCCCACTGGATCCGCACCCAGGGCAAGGCCACATTGGCCGACCTGCGCCAGGTCGTCGGACTCCTCCGCGACACCGAGCCGGGGTATGACGCCCCGGTTCCCGGTCTCGCCGCCCTTCCGGCTCTCCTCGAGGACGCTCGACGCCTCGGCACCGAGATCGTGGTCCTGCGCCACGACACCCCGCCCCCGCTGCCGCCGATCACCGACATCTCGCTGTACCGCATCGCCCAGCAGGCACTCGCCAACGCCCGCCAGCACGCGCCCGGCGCCCCCGTCACGCTCAGCCTCGCCGCCGACCCCGACCAGCTGCTGCTCGAGGTGGTCAACGGGCCGGGCCACGACCGCACCCGCGAGGCCGGGACCGGGTCCGGTCTGATCGGTATGCGCGAGCGCGCCGCCCTCGTCGGCGCCGAGCTCGACACCGTCCCCACCCCCGACGGCGGCTGGCTCGTCGCCGTCCGTGTCCCGGTCGAGGAGGCCCGATGATCACCACTCTTCTCGTCGACGACCAGGCAGTCGTACGCGCCGGATACCGCGTCCTCCTCGAGGACGCCGGTGACATCGAGGTCGTCGGCGAGGCCTCGACAGGTCCCGATGCCGTCCGCGCGGCCGCGCGCCTGCGCCCGGACGTGGTGTGCATGGACGTACGCATGCCGGGCGGAGACGGCATCACCGCCACCCGCGAGATCGTCGCCGCTCGGAGCGGTCCGCGACCTGCGGTGCTCGTCCTGACCACCTTCGATCTCGACGACTACGTCTTCGGCGCACTCGAAGCCGGTGCCGATGGCTTCCTTCTCAAGGACGCCGAGCCCGAGGACCTGGTGGACGCGGTCCGACGACTCGCGGACGGCCACGGCCTCCTCGACCACAGCCTCACCCGCCGCGTACTCACCGAGTTCGCCAACCGCCGACGCACCCCGACTCCCGGGCCCGCCGCCGCAGCCCTGACTCCGAGGGAGCGCGAGATCGTCGAGTTCCTCGCGCTCGGCATGTCCAACGACGAGATCGCCCGTGCCCTCACCGTCGAGACCAGCACCGTCAAGTCACATCTCAGCAGCGCCATGGCCAAGCTCGGCACCCGCGACCGCCTCCAGACCGTCGTCTGGGCCTACCAGCACGGGCTCGCTACGCCGTAGCTCTCCCGCTCGTCCCGCTCGACCCGCTCCGGCCCGCTCCGGCCCGGTCGGCGGACCTCCACCAAAGGTAGGAGCCCGAGTTCCTCCCCACGACGGTCGTTGCCGACGTGCGCCGCGGCCACGCTGGGCACATGACCAGCACCACCCCGAACCGGGGCCCGGACTCCATGCCCGGCACACCCAGCGCGCCGCCCACGGCCGGGCGCCCGTACGCCGTACAGCTCACCGACGTCCACCGGAGCTACCGCAACGGATCCACGACGGTCCAGGCGCTCCGTGGCGTCTCGGTGTCGCTCCCGGTCGGCTCGGTGACGGCCGTCATGGGCCCCTCCGGTTCGGGCAAGTCCACGTTGCTCAACTGCGCTGCCGGCCTGGACACCCCGAACAGCGGCCGTGTCGTCGTCGGCGACCGTGACATCAGCGCGCTCTCGTTCGACGCGCTGGCCCGGTTCCGCCGCGAGCACATCGGCTTCGTCTTCCAGGCGTACAACCTCATCCCCCACCTCTCGGTCGAGGAGAACATCCTGCTGCCGATGCTGCTCGCCGGTCGTCAGCCCGACCTCGCCTGGCTGACGGAGATCGTCGACGCGGTGGGTCTCGACGGCCTCGGGCATCGGCGCCCCGGTGAGCTGTCAGGTGGCCAGGCGCAGCGGGTTGCGATCGCTCGTGCCCTGCTCACCCGACCCATGGCACTCTTCGCAGACGAGCCGACCGGTGCACTCGACTCCCGCACGGGCATCCGAATCCTCGGCACGATGCTCGGCACCGCCAAGCGCCTGGGGCAGACCGTGGTGATCGTGACCCATGATCCGAGTGTGGCCGCCGCGGCCGAGCAGGTTCTGTTCCTTGCTGACGGCCGACTCGTCGACCGGCTCGAGGCTCCGCTCGTCGAGGACATCACCGAGCGCATGGTCGCACTCGGGAGGCGATGACGACGATGACGACGATCACGACGTTCCGCCTCGCTGCCGGCGGCGCCCGCGCTCACGTCGGCCCGCTCATCGGTGTCTCCCTGGTGCTGGCCCTCGCCGCCACGCTCTTGTCTGCGACCGGGGTCATCGTCCAGTCCGGCGCCGACGCCGACGGTGGCTTCCTCGCGACCCTGGCTGCGTCCTTCGCCGGCACGACAGTGATGGTCGTCGTGCTCGTCGTCGCGTCCTCGGTCACCCTCGCGCTGCGCCGACGGCGCCGGGAGCTGGCGTTGCTGCGCGCCGTCGGCGCCACTCGCAGCCAGGTACGTCGCCTCATCAGCACCGAGCTGACCCTGGTGACCGCCTTCGCCGCACCGCTCGGCGCCGTTCCGGGTCTGGCTCTCGCCGATCGACTGACCCCCTGGCTCGTGCAGGAGGGCATCGTCCCGCGCGGCCATGCGCTGACCGTCGGCCCGGCGCCTGCCATCTCAGCCGTACTCCTGCTCCTGACGGTCGCACTCCTCGCGGCCGCCCTCGCGACCCGGGAGACGTTGCGTACGCCGGTGACCGAGGCCGTACGGGAGAGCCTCGTGGAACCAGGCACCGTCGGACGAGGCCGACGGGTCGTCGCGCTGGCGATGACGGTGCTCGGGCTGACGATCGCGCTCACGCCCGTCGTGCTGTCGGGCGTGATCGGAAGTGCGATGGCGGTCACCTCCACGTTCCTGCTCGTCGGCGCCACCGCGCTGGCCGGTCCCGTGCTCGTGGCCTGGTGTCTGCGCCACGACGCGGTACTGCGCCTGTTCGGGCACGGGGCCGCTGGCCGGCTCGCGGTGGCCAACACCCGCGGATTCTCACGACGGCTGACCACCGCCGTTCTCCCCCTCGCCTTGGTGCTCGCTGTGGGCACGGTGCAGACAACGACGGACCGCACCCTCTCCGAGGCGGCTGCCCGAGAACTCACGGCCGGCCTGCACGCGGACCTCGTCGTCCCCGTCGACGGCGCCTCATCGGATACGCTCGAGGCAATCTCGCGAACCCCCGGGGTGACGGCCTCCGCACCGCTCGCGAGCACCACTGCTCGGGTGCGGACCGACCCAGAGGACCTGCCCGGCCTGGAGAGCATCCTGTGGGAGCCCGCGGTGCTTCGCGTTCTGCCCTCCGACCTGCAGCGCATGCTCGACCCGTCGGTCGTCGACGGCTCCCTCGACGATCTCGCCCGACCCGGCACCGTCGCAGCGAGCCGGGACGCGCTGCTCGGCACCGGCATCGGAATCGGAGACACCGTCGGCCTCCGGCTCGGGAGCGTGGAGTCACAGGCGCGAGTCGTCGCCGTCTACGAGCGCAGCCTCGGCTTCGGCGACTACCTCGCCGGGGATGCCACCGTCCGCGCCCATGGTCTCGCCGCGCCGGTCGACACGGTCCTGTTGCGTACCGACCCGGGCGCCCCGGTCGCCGAGCGGCTGGCCGCCCAAGGTCTGCCGGCGCTCGACGAGCGCCGCTACGCCCGGGCGGCTGACCCCGACACCGGCGCGCGGCAGGTATCGCTCATCCTCCTGTTCGCGCTGCTCGGTTTCGTCGGCCTCGCGGCAGCGAACGTCCTCGTCATGACGACAGCCGGCCGTCGCGGCGAGCTCGAGCTCCTGCTGCGCACCGGGGCCACCCGTCTCCAGCTGCTCGCCATGGCAACCCTCGAAGCGCTCGTCGCCGCACTCGTGGCCTGGGCGATCGGCACCGCGTCGGTGCTGCCCGCGGTGCTCGGCGTCGGGTTCGGGCTGCTGGGTACCTCGGGCCCACGCATCGACCTGGCTGCGTACGCCATCTTGACTCTGCTCGTCCTCGCAGTCACGCTTCTCACCATCGTTCCGACGGTCGCCGCCGGTTTGCGGACCTCGCGGCTGCGTCGGTGAGGCCTAGCAGCAGACGACTCGCTCCACCTTGAACAGGCTGTCCTCCTGGCGCTGCATGTTCACGTAGCCCTGGTCCACCCAGATCACCCGGAAGAGCCCGTCGCCGAGGTCCTCGACCCGTCGCTCGCCGCCTGCGTCGAGGTCCTCGAGGAGGCGGTAGTAGAAGCCGTCGCCGCCGTTGGCGTCATCGGTGCAGTCCCACGCGGCCGCGTCGTCGAGGTCGGGCATGTAGAGGCCTGCGGCCTCGCAGTCACCTGCCTGGAGCGCATCGACGAACCGAACGGCCGCGGTCTCCGCGCCGCTGACCGGCTGCCCTGATGCCGTCTCGCTCCCGTTGGCCGGCGCCTCGACCGGTCCGCCGCGCGACACGAACCAGGTCGCGGCGCCACCCAGCACCAGGGCGGTGGCGACGGCGGCCGCGACGAGGACGGCGTTACGCCGCCGCTGCACCGGCCTCGGCTGCGGCGGAGGCGGGGGCATGGGCGTCGACTGCGCCGGGCCGGTCGCACGGAGCACGGTCGGCGCGTCCGAGGAAGGGGGTACTGCGATCGCCCGACCCTCGGTCGCGGCGGTGAGCGCGGCGGCGAAGCTCCCCGCGTCCGGCCATCGGTCCTCGGCCCTCGGCTCGAGGGCCCGCATGATCACCGCGGCCACTGTCGCCGGCACGACCGAAACCGTGGCGAGGTCGGGAACCCGGGACACGACCGTCAACGCCGGCGCGGGCGAGCGGCCCGCGAACATCGCCCACGCGACAGCACCCAGGCTGCGTACGTCGGCACGATGGTCGATCGGCAGCGACTCGTCGAACTGCTCGGGCGCCATGTAGGCGGGCGTCCCGATCTGCCTGGTCACCTCGGTGTGCTGGTCGAGAGCACGGGCCACGCCGAGGTCGGCGACCATCGCGCGCAGCCGGCCGTCGGAGCCACCGGCAAGCAGGATGTTGGCCGGCTTCACGTCGCGGTGGATGACCGAGCGCACATGCAGAGCATCGAGGCCGGACGCGGCCTGTGCCACCAGATCGGCCACCAGCTGCGGCGGCATCCCCTGCGGGTGCTGGGCGATCAGTTCCGCGACGCTGCCCGCGTCGGCGTACGCCATCACGAAGTACGGCGCACCCGCCGGAGTCTCGCCGATGTCGTGCACCGAGACGACATGGGGCGAGTCCACCGACCGGAGGAAGCGCGCCTCCTGCAGAAACCTCTCCCGGATGTCGGTCGCCTGCGTCCACTGGGCGCTGAGCACCTTCACAGCAACGGGCGAGTCGAGATCCGGGTCGTGGTAGAGCCACACCTCGGCGAAACCACCGGAACCGAGAGGCTTGACCTGGCGCAGGCGCCCGAGGGTCTGGGGAAGGGCCACCGGGACATTATGGGGCCGGGCCTATAGGTGTGCCTCAGAGCTGTTCCGGCGGAGCCATCCGGTAGACGAACTCGCCGAGGCCGGACTGCGAGATCGCGAAGATCGCGCCGGCGAGACCCTCTTGGGTGGCGGCCATGCTCAGGTCGCCCAGGCGGACCGCTTCGTATCCGGCCTCGTAGCTCAGCTGACTGACCGCGCGGTGGGCCTGGTCGTCGCCGGACCACAGGTTGCTCGGTGGTACGCGAGCCCCGGCAACCCGGCCGAAGAGCGAGGCGAAGTTGGTGCTGAACGCCTTGGCCGTGGGCCCGCCGGTGACCGACTTGACGTATTCAGCGTTGGAGGAGAACCCTGCCGGAGGCCGGGCGCCGCCGTAGAGGTTGGTGGCATCGAGCACGGTCTTGCCCGAGAGCCCGGCGACCGATGACAGCGCTGCCTCGACCGCGGCTCCCGGGACCGCGAGCAGAACAGCTTCGGCGCCGCTGGCGTCACCACCGTCTCGCCCCAATCTGGTCACCTGATGGCCGGCGCGCTCCCACAGATCAGCCAAGCCACCGCCGATGTTGCCGCGGCCGATCACCGTGATCTTCATGCCGACCACGACCCGTCAGCGTGCTCGACAACGCGGAGGGCGCCCGAGGGGCAGCGCCCGATCACTTCTCGCAGGGTCTGAGCCGATCCGTCCGAATCGGCATGCGTGGGGTTGATCCAGGGCCGCGCGGCGGTATCGAAGACGGTGGGCATCCCACGTACGCACTCTGCAGCGTGCTGACACACGTCGCCGTCGAAGGAGACATCGACCAATGGCCCGGTGTAGGTCTTGCGCGTCATGGTCAGTCCTTCGCCGTCGACGCGGGCACACGCTTCACGAGCGGGACGTACTCGCGGTGGTTGGCGATCCAGCCCTTGATGAACGGGCACAGCGGCATCACCTTGCGCTGGCTGCCATCGCGGACGTCGTCGAGCGCGAACCTCGCGATCGCGGAGCCGACGCCCTTCCCCTCGAAGGCGGGATCGACCTCGGTGTGGGTGAACACGATCAGGTCGGTGGCGAGAATGTATTCCGCGAATCCCACCACGGATCCCCCCACACGCGCTTCGTAGCGCAGGCGCTCTGGCGCATGTGTGACCTCGAGGTCGATGTCTGTCATCTCATGTCCTTGCTCGGAGTCGGCGTGCTTCATTCAGGTTGAGCCACTCGCAGGTCATCGCGTGGCGGCCGAAGACGTCATGCGGGTATTTGTTTGCGCGTACAAATAGAATACGAACGCAGTCAAGTAGCCCTCCGGCCCCGGGCCCCACATCCGGCGCGGTCAGCGACCCCGGCGCCGAACCGGCGGTCCGACCTCGGCCTCAGCGATTGCCGCGAGGTCATCAGCGAACGCGACCAGGTCGACGTTCTGGAGATGATCCATCACGTGACGCCGGACGCTCTCCAGGTGCACCGGCCAAGCCCTCTTCAGGCACTTCAACCCGGCCGGGGTCAAGCACGCCAGCTGACCGCGACCGTCCGCGGTCGACCGCACCCGCTCGACCAGGCCCGCCCGCTCCAACCGCTCCACGGCACGAGTCAGCCCACTGACCGAGATCGATACATAGTTGGCGAGCTCGCTCATGCGCAACGAGCGCTCGGGAGCCTCGGACAGATTCATCAGCACGGTGTACTCCGTGAGACTCAGGCCCTCTGATTGCATGAGATCGGCGTCGAGCACCCGCGGAATCACCACGACTGCCCGACCCAATGCCCGCCAGGCGGTCTCCTCCTCGGGCGACAGCGGGGCGACCTCCCCAGCTGCTGCACGCGGACCGTCCATACCAATGAGGCTAGCGTGTCGTTACTTGATGCGATAACGATCCTCATCGGGATCCGTTGCGGACATGAAGAAGGCCCTTCACCCGGCTGTTCGCCTGATGAAGGGCCTCTCTGTTCTGCGCGCCTGTAGGGATTCGAACCCCAAACCTTCTGATCCGTAGGGACCATGACCTATCAAATCCCCCGGAGTTGAGCGGGACGGCCAGCCCGAAACACCCGAGTTCTTGGGTCTCGCGCGGCGATTTCGAGACGTTTGGCGGGGAGTTTGGCGGGGAGATTCCCACCCCTTCGGCGGCACCTTGCCCTCCCCATCGCTACCAGCTCTTGGGCAGGCTGGGACGGCAGGTGGCAGGGGTAAGCGCTCGGTTGTCCCGAGAGTGGCCCCATCTGCGGGGGTTCGGGGGCTTGCCCCTGACGTACGAGAGCCTACGCCTGGTCGACCGGTCGAGGGCTGGAGAGCGTACGCCGCTACGGCTGCCCCCGCCCTCGTCATCGGCGGAAGAACTGGTGTGGCTCGTGAGTGAGAAGCAACGACCTCGGCGGGTCGAGTGGTTCTAGCTGCTGCCCTGGTGAGTGAGCGCTTGGTCTACGGACTGGGCGCTCTTCTTCATTTGCGCGGCACGTAGGGGGACCGGCCGCCAGGCCGCACGCCCCCGGAGGCCGCGCACGC
>NZ_JBHVKN010000083.1:0-20147 GCF_042798075.1 Nocardioides sp. NPDC057772 | reverse complement strand
GCGTTATCGGGTGGCTCATGAGACGCGTCGCACTCACCGGGTGACAGAATCGGACACATGGCCGATCGCAGCGCTCCCGACCAGCCCGCCAAGGGAAAGGTCCTCGTCGTCGATGATGATGCCTCGCTGAGCGAGATGCTGGCGATCGTGCTGAGACAGGAGGGTTTCGACTCGCAGCTGGTCGCCCGTGGTGACCTGGCACTGTCCGCGTTCCACGACTACAAGCCCGACGTGGTCCTGCTCGACCTGATGCTTCCCGGGATCGACGGCATCGAGGTGTGCAAGCAGATCCGCAAGGAGTCGGGCGTGCCGATCGTCATGCTGACCGCGAAGGGCGACACGGTGGACGTCGTCGTCGGGCTCGAGTCGGGGGCCGACGACTACGTGGTGAAGCCGTTCAAGCCCAAGGAGCTGATCGCCCGGATCCGCGCCCGGGTACGCCGGCACGGCGAGTCGCTGCCCGAGGTGCTGGAGATCGGCGACCTCACCATCGACGTCGCCGGCCACCAGGTCACCCGCGGGGGTGAGCAGATCCAGCTCACCCCGCTGGAGTTCGACCTGCTCGAGTGCCTGGCCCGCAAGCCCCACCAGGTCTTCTCCCGCGAGGTGCTCCTGGAGCAGGTGTGGGGCTACCGTCACGCCGCCGACACCCGGCTGGTCAACGTGCACGTCCAGCGGCTGCGTTCCAAGGTCGAGCACGACCCGGAGAACCCCGAGATCGTCGTCACCGTCCGTGGCGTCGGCTACAAGGCAGGGCCCGTGTGACACTCCAGCAGGTCGTCCGCACAGCTGCCCGGACGCCCAAGAAGCTTCTGACCACCTGGCGCCGGTCGATCCAGACCCGCGTCGTGGTCTACACCGTGCTGCTCACCGCGGCCGCCGTCAGCCTGGTCGGGATGATCCTGCTCGACCAGATCGGCGACGAGCTGGTCCAGGACCGGGTCGCGGCGGCGAAGGCAGAGGCCTCCGAGGAGCTCTCCGCCGCCCGCGCCAGCATCGCGGAGACCTCGGGTGCCAACGGCGGCACCCCGTTGCAGCGCAACGACCTGGGTGACCCGATCATCCAGCGCAGCCTCTCTCGCGGCTACGGCGTCGTCATGGCGGGGCCGGTGACCTCGACATCGGGCCGGATCAGCGACGACGGTGTCGAGTGGACGCCGGGTGTCGACGTACGCAGCGTCCCGCGGGCGCTGGAGGACCGGTTCCAGTCGATACGGGCCGAGCCGGCCTGGACCTACGCCCGGATCTCCTACGACGACGGCGAGCGCTCCTCCACCCCCGGCATCGTGATCGGGTCTCAGCTGGAGCTGCACGACGACACCTACAACGTCTACTTCCTCTTCCCGATGGACCAGGAGCAGGAGACGCTCGGCGTCATCACCCGCGGCCTGCTGGCCGCGGGCGCGATCCTCATCCTGCTGATCGGGGTCGGCAGCTGGATCGTGACCCGCCATGTCGTCACGCCCATCCGGATCGCCCGCCGGACCGCTGAGCGGCTCGCTGCCGGGCGCCTCGAGGAGCGGATGGTCGTGCACGGCGAGGACGACCTCACCGGTCTGGCGATCTCGTTCAACCAGATGGCCAGCGGCCTGCAGAACCAGATCCGGCAGCTCGAGCACCTCTCCCGCGTCCAGCGACGGTTCAGCTCCGACGTCTCCCACGAGCTGCGTACGCCGCTCACCACCGTCCGCATGGCCAGCGACGTGCTCCACGAGGCCAGGGACACCTTCGACGCGCCGACGGCCCGGGCGGCCGAGCTGCTGCAGACCGAGCTGGACCGGTTCGAGACGCTCCTGGGCGACCTGCTCGAGATCAGTCGCTTCGATGCCGGGGCCGCGGTGCTCGACCTCTACGACACCGACCTGACCGCGCTGGCCCAGACCGTCGTCGAGGCGTACGAACCGCTGGCCGCCAAGCGCGACATCGAGCTGAAGGTCGTCGCCCCCGACCACCCGTGCATCGCCCAGGTCGACCACCGCCGGGTCGAGCGGATCGTCCGCAACCTGGTGGCCAACGCCACCGACCACGCGCTCGTGGGCCAGACCGTCACCATCCGGGTCGACAGCGACGAGCACGCGGCCGCGCTGACCGTGCGTGACCACGGTGTCGGGCTGGCGCCGGGGGAGACGGCACTGGTCTTCAACCGGTTCTGGCGCGCCGACCCCGCCCGCGACCGATCGAGCGGCGGCACCGGCCTGGGCCTGTCGATCTCGCTCGAGGACGCCCACCTCCACGGCGGCTGGCTGCAGGCCTGGGGCCGCCCGGACCAGGGGGCACAGTTCCGGCTCACCCTCCCGCGCTACGCCGGCGCAGCGCTGCGGCACAGCCCGCTCCCGCTCGTCCCGGCGGACGCCCGCGACACCCTGGAGGCATCGTGAGGTCCTTCTTCGCCGTCGTCCTGACCGCGATCGCGCTCCTCGCCTCGGGGTGCTCGAGCGTGCCCGACTCCGGACCCGTCCAGCGCGTCGACCTGGATGCGCCGGACGCGCAGGAGGAGGTCATCCCCTACAACCCGGGCGCTCCGCGCGCGGGTGCGTCGCCGGGTGAGATCGTCGACGGCTTCCTCGACGCCATGAAAGCCACCCCGATGAGCACGGCCTATGCCCGCCGCTACCTCACCAAGGACGCGGCGATGAACTGGGCGCCCGCCGGCCGCACCCTGGTCTACGGCGAGCTCGGCAGCCACGTCGGCTCCTCGCCCCGGGTCTCGGTGGAGCTGGAGGACGCCGGCTGGCTCGACGAACGCGGGGTGTGGCGCGGTGGGCTGGCCGCCTCGCAGGCGATCCTCGACTTCGAGCTGACCCGGACCGAGGGGGAGTGGCGGATCAGCTCGGCGCCCGATGCGCTGGTGGTCGAGGAGGACTGGTTCCTGACCCACTTCGCCCGCAGCAACCTCTACTACGTCGAGCCGACCGGCCGCACCCTCGTGCCGGAGCCGATCTTCGCCCCCAAGGGCACCTCGTACGCGACCACCCTCGTCTCCAGCCTGCTGAGCGGTCCGGGGGAGGAGGAGCGCGGCGTCATCCGCAGCGCGCTGCCGGCCACCGCCGACGAGCCCCGCTCGGTGGACGTACGCGACGGGGTGGCCGAGGTCGACCTGGCCGGTGACCTGGGTGACCACAGCTCAGAGGACCTTCAGCTCATGGGTGCCCAGCTGGCCTGGACCCTGCGTCAGGACGCCAGCGTGGAACGGATCCGGCTGACGATCGACGGCGAGCCGGTGGTGCTTCCGGGCTACGGCGAGACCTTCAACGTCGACAGCGGCGGAGGCTACGACCCCAACGGCACCTCCGCCAGGGTCGACCTCTACGCCCTGCGTGACGGTGCCCTGGTGACCAGCACCGGCGAGAACGGCGATCCGTGGGTGCCGGTGCTCGGCGGCTGGGCCGACTCGCACGGCGTGACCGACGTCGCGGTCGATGCCACCGGCTCGAGTGCCGCCGCGATCACCGCGGACCGCACCGGCGTCCTCGTCGGCAGGCTGGCCAGCGACGGCGAGGTCACCGAGGCTCCGGTGAGCGGCACCCGGCTTCTGCGACCCTCCTGGGACCTCGCCGGCCGGCTGTGGCTGGTCGACAAGGACAGAACCGGCGCCCGGGTGATGTACGTCGACGGCGACCGCCGTGTCCGCGTCGCCATCCCGGGGGTGACCGGCGAGAACGTGACCCGATTCCTGGTCTCGCGCGACGGCACCCGGTTCGTCGCGGTGATCGACGGCTTGTCCTCGGACCGGATCGTCGTCAGCCGGCTGCAGGCGAGCTCCAAGGGCCAGATCACCTCCGGCACGTCGGCGACCCTGCTGCCGCACCCGGACGCCGCGACCATGCGAGTCACCGATGTCGCCTGGACCTCGCCGACCACGATCGTCGCGGTCCAGCAGATCAGCTCGACCGCACTCTTCCAGTCGGTCTCCCTCGACGGCGCGCCCAGCGGCGAGCGCTACACCGTCAGCGACCGGGTCACCGGTGTCGTCGGTTCACCGGTGGCGTCGGCCCGCCTCTACGCGGTCTCCGGCACCACCCTGCTGGACCCGCTCGACCGGTTCGACCTCGGGATGCCGTCCAACATCTCCGACGTCACCTACCAGGGCTGATTCTCCACAGCTTCATCCACAGGCGAGCGGCCCGTGTTTGCCTGGTCGTGCCCACCCTGGTCGACTCGGCCCATGAGTCTTCGAGCGGATCTTGCCGACGCCTGGCACGACCTGGTCGTCGGTGGCCGCTGCGTCGGCTGCCGCCGTCCAGGCAGACTGGTCTGCCCCGGCTGCCGGACCGACCTCCCGGACCGAGCCCGGCCGAGTCCGCCTGACCCGGCGCCGCCGGGCATCGTCCCGGTCTTCGCGGCGGGTCCCTACGAAGGCATCCTCAAGCAGCTCGTCATCGGCCTCAAGGAGCATCAGCTCCTCGGCCTCCGCGGGCCGTTGGCCGGCCTGCTCGCGCTCTCGGTCCTCGAAGCCGTCGCGCCCGTCGCGCCCGTCGCGCCCGTCGCGCGGACCGGCGCCGGCCCGACGATCCTCGTCCCGGTCCCGTCGCGACCGGCCTCGGTGCGAGAGCGGGGCCTGGACAGCACCTCGGCGATCACACGACGAGCCGCCGCGATGCTGAGACAGCACGGGCTCGACGTACGCCACCACCGGCTGCTCCGCACCCGACCGGGTGTCGCGGACCAGGCCGGCCTCGACTCGCGGCAGCGGCGGGCCAACCTGGACGGATCGATCACCTGTCCGGCGTCCGGCATCCGGACACTCGCCAGAACGGTCCCGCGGGCGACGTTCGTCGTCTGTGACGACGTGATCACCACCGGCGCGACCGCGCGTGAGGCCCAGCGCGCGCTGGAATCGGTCGGTCTCGGCGTGAAAGCGATCGCGACCGTGGCGGCCACCCAGCGTCGGTCTCGCGTTCAAATGTAGGAAACCGCCATGTAATTCTGTTGAAGGGCTTTCATGGCGAACATCGGCGAACTACCGTCACTACATGGAGTCCGCCTGGGTCCGTGGTTGCGTCGCAGAGAGGTCCGCATTGCGGGCATCCGAGCGGCAAGCCGATGCCAGTCGCAGGCGAAACGGTCCACGTAACCCTTCGACCCCAGATTCTGGGGCAAGGGGATCACGGTGCGGCTTAGAGATAAGTCCTGCCCTTGCCCTCCCGTCAGATACGGGAGCCAGCAGGGAGAAGGTGGAGTGGCACCAAGCTGCTAAGCCTCCGCAGGCGGTTGTGGGGTCGAAGACCAGGTCGGCCAGGCGGACTCCGTACCCCGGAGGTCATATGCGCTGACCATCCGGGATCCCGCCAACCCCGAAACACCGGGAGGTACCCATGGAAGTTGTCGTCACGGCCCGCAACGCCGAGGTCTCAGACCGCTATCGCGCTCACGTAGCAGAGAAGCTCGCGAAGCTCGAGAAGCATGACCACCGCATCATCAGAATCAACGTGGAGGTCGACAACGAGCCCAACCCGCGCCAGCACAAGGGCGCCGTACACGTCGAGCTCACTGCGTACTCGAAGGGTCCGGTCATCCGGGCCGAGGCGTGTGCCGAGGACAAGATGGGGGCGCTGGACCTGGCTGTCGACAAGATGGCTTCTCAGATGCGCCGCGCCGCTGACCGCCGCAGGGTTCACCGCGGCCGTCGTACGCCGGTTTCCGTCGGACAGGCACTGGCGGGCATCGAGCCCGACGGCCTGGCCACGACGTCCGAGCCCGACCAGTTCGAGGAGGAGGAGATCCGCGAGCACCAGGTCGGCCCGATCACCGTGACGGGGGAGGGGCCCTTGGTGGTCCGGGAGAAGACGCACACCGCGGAGCCGATGACGCTCGACCAGGCGCTCTACGAGATGGAGCTGGTCGGCCACGACTTCTACCTCTACATCGACAAGGACTCGACGAGGCCGTCGGTCGTCTACCGCCGGAGGGGATACGACTACGGGGTGATCGCGCTCAACCGCGCAGACCTCGTCTGAGGATCAGCTGAAGCACGTCGGCCGGGACTTTTCCATCCCTCAGATGGATGAGTCCCGGCCATTCTCTGATCAGGATTCGGATACGTGCCATGATGCATTCGTGTCATCTACATCTGGTGCCGATCGTGAGCCGGTCCGCGTCCTGGTTGTCGACGACCAGGAGCTCTTCCGAAGGGGCCTGGTCGCGCTGCTGGCGAGCGAGCCCGGCATCGAGGTCATCGGTGAGGCGACCAACGGCATCGAGGGCACCGAGCGCGCCGCGGCCTCCGCGCCGGACGTGGTGCTGCTCGACGTACGCATGCCGAAGCAGACCGGCCTGGAGGCGTGCGTCGCCATCAAGGAGGCCGTGCCGTCGGCCAACATCATCATGCTGACGGTCTCGGACGAGGAGGCCGACCTCTACGACGCGGTCAAGGCCGGCGCGATGGGCTACCTCCTCAAGGACTCCTCGATCGACCAGGTCGCCCAGGCGATCCGGGTCGTCGCCGACGGCCAGTCCCTGATCAGCCCCTCCATGGCGGTGAAGCTGATGGAGGAGTTCAAGCAGATGTCCCGGCCGGACCGCTCCCCGGTCCCCGGCCCCAAGCTCACCGACCGTGAGCTCGAGGTCCTCGGCCTGGTCGCCAAGGGCCTCAACAACCGCGAGATCGCCAAGCGGCTGTTCATCTCGGAGAACACCGTCAAGAACCACGTACGCAACATCCTGGAGAAGCTCCAGGCCCACTCGCGCATGGAGGCGGTCATGTACGCCGTGCGCCAGAAGCTCCTCAACGTCGACTAGATCGGCTCGGCTAGGCTGACGCCAGCGTCGCGTGCCGGTGGCAGACCGTGTCAGGCATGGAGGCGCCGGACACGAAGGAGCACGACTGATGTTGTCGTCCCCTTCGCCCTCACGTGACTGAGGGCGAGAAGACCAGGCTGATCGCCTGGGCAGATGAGATGCGGCAGGTCCACGGCCGGCTGCGCACGGCACTGCGAGTGACGCAGGAGGCCATCGCCGCGGGAGATCGCGCAGGGCCCGCGGCCCGCGACCTGCTGCTGTTCTGCCACGGGTTCTGTGCGGCCCTGACCGGCCACCACGAGGGCGAGGACCGGGAGCTCTTCCCGGCGATCGCCCGGGCCCACCCCGAGCTGCGCGAGACGATCCGCCATCTCGAGCAGGACCACTCCATGATCGGCCACCTCCTCGGCGGACTGCAGGCCGCCGTCGATCAGGCCGCCACCCCTGAGGACCTCGGAAAGCACCTCGACGGCATCGCCGCGATCATGGAGTCCCACTTCCGCTTCGAGGAGCGCAAGCTGCTGAGCGTGCTCGAGTCGCTCGAGCTGGACGCGGACGTGGGCGAGGTCTTCGGCCCGCTGTGACTCGTGATCGGCGATGGAGCCGGTTCCGGACGGGAGTTGTCCGGAACCGGCTCTAGAGTCGTGATCGTGCCCAGCTCTCAGACACTCAGCCGCTCGCAGGCCCGCCGGATCGCGCTGGCGGCGCAGGGCTTCGCCGACAAGCCCCACACCACGCCCACGATGCGTACGTTCCAGCGCACCTTGGAGCGCACCGGGGTTCTCCAGGTCGACTCGGTCAACGTCCTGCAGCGGGCGCACTACATGCCGCTCTACAGCCGGATGGGGGCGTACGACACCGGGCTCCTGCACCGGGCGAGCAAGGGGCGACGGGACCGGCGGATGGTCGAGTACTGGGCCCACGTGCAGGCGTTCATGCCGGTCGAGCTGTGGCCGCACATGCAGTGGCGGATGGACGAATACCGAGCACAGAAGGGCTCCAAGTGGTGGGGGAGCGTGCCGGACGGGATGAAGGAGAAGGTGCTGGCGCTGGTGGCCGAGCAGGGGGCGCTCACCGCGCGCGAGGCGGCCAAGGCGCTCGACGACGCCGGGCCCCAGACCAAGGACCACTGGGGCTGGAACTGGTCCGACTCCCGCAAGGCCCTCGACATCCTCTACATGTTCGGTGAGCTCGCGATCTCGCACCGCAACGACCAGTTCGAGGTCGCCTACGACCTGCCCGAGCGGGTCATCCCGAGCGTCCATCTCGAGGCGCCGACGCCGTCGAGGGAAGAGGCCCACCTCGAGCTCGTACGCCGCGCCACCAGGTCCCACGGGGTCGGCACCGCCAAGGACATCGCCGACTACTTCCGGATGCGGGTGGACGACACCACCCGCGCGCTGAACCAGCTCATCGATGCCGGCGAGGTGGAGCCGGTCGCGGTCGAGGGCATCCGCAAGCAGGCCTACCTCTTCACCGGGTCCCGCCTGCCGCGGCGCATCGACGCCCGCGCGGTGCTGAGCCCGTTCGACCCGCTGGTCTGGGAGCGGGAGCGCACCGAGGCGCTCTTCGACTTCTTCTACCGGATCGAGATCTACACCCCGGCCCCGAAGCGGATCCACGGCTACTACGTGCTCCCGTTCCTCCTCGGCGAGCACATCGTCGGCCGGGTCGACCTCAAGGCCGACCGCAAGAGCCGGACGCTCCAGGTCAAGGGCGCCTTCGCCGAACCTCACGCCCCCGTGGAGACGCCCGTGGAGCTCGCCGCCGAGCTCGAGCGGCTCGCCGGCTGGCTGGGCATGGACACGATCCAGGTCGAGCCCAAGGGCGACCTCGCGCCGGCCCTGATCACCGAGGTCGTCCGCTGAAGTCACCGGCCGGACTCCGGTCAGAGGGCTAGTCTGCGGGCATGTCGTTGCGGTTCACCACGCGGGAGTCCGAGTCGCCGTGGGTCGACTCGGTGTGGACCTGTGCGAGCGACGGGGTCGAGACGATGACCTCGGTGGCCGCGAGCCGTTGGGGACTGGTCTTCTGGGAGCAGAACGGGGTGGCGTACGCCTCGGTCTCCGGCCCCGAGACGGCGACCGGTCACGCGCCGGTGCCCGAGGGAGCCAGGTTCGTCGGCATCGAGTTCGCCCATGGCACGACGCTGCGCGCCATGCCCACCAGCGGGCTGGTCAACGGCGGGATCCTGCTTCCCGACGTGACGTCCCGAGGGTTCCGTCTCGACGGCAGCCACTGCGAGACCCCGGGCCCCGACGACGCCGAGGCCCTGGTCGACCGGCTCGTACGCGACGGGGTGATCGTGCGCGACCCGCTGGTCGCGCGGGTGCTGCGCGGGGATCGGGCCGACGTCTCCGAGCGCACCGTGGAGCGCAGGTTCCGGGCGGCCACCGGCCTGACCCGGGGAGCGCTGCACCAGATCGACCGCGCTCGTGAGGCGGCGACGCTGCTCGCCACCGGATCGGCCACCGCCGACGTCGTCGCCAAGCTCGACTACTTCGACGAGCCCCATCTGGCCCGGGCCCTGCGGCGCTACGTCGGCCGGACCGCCGGGCAGCTGCGCGAAGGGTCCGGGGGAGCCATCGCGCTCGACCTCCCTCAGCCGACGGTGTAGACCAGCTTCACGACGCCGTTCGCGTAGGAGTCGCTGTCGGTGAGCCTCAGCTGCTGCTTGTCGCGGTCGGCGTCGCTGAACGGACTCCGGCCCGCGCCGAGCAGCACCGGGAACATCAGCAGGTGGTAGCGGTCGACGAGGCCGGCGTCGGAGAGCCGCCGGGCGAGCTCGAGGCTGCCGTGGACGTAGAGCGATCCGCCCTCCTCCTTCTTCAGCGCCGCGACCTCCTCGTCCGAACGCAGGATCGTCGTCGGTCCCCAGCCGTCGAGGAGGTCGTCCTCCTGGAGCGAGGTCGACACGACGTACTTCGGCAGGTCGCGGTAGACCGCGTGGTCCTCCGAGTCGCGCCAGACCGGCGCGAAGATCTCATAGCTGTGTCGCCCGAGCAGCAGGGCGGAGGTGTCCGCCATCTCCTCGCCCTTGAGGGCGAACGCCTCGGGCAGGAACTCCGTGGCCATCACCCAGCCACCGCTGCGGTGTCCCTCCGCCTCGCTGCCGGGCGAGTCGGCCACGCCGTCCAGCGATACGAACCCGGTCCAGACGATGTCGCGCATGTGCTGCTCCTCGTGTCCTGTGTGCGTCTGAGCAGGCACCAACCTAGGGACGTACCGACCGGGAGTCTTGTACGAAACCGACAGGCCCGATTCCGCTGCTCGGGCACGTGACCGGACCTGGAGATCCTGACATCGAGACCAGGTCGTTGTGGTCGTCGCCGTACGGTCACGACCGGCAGGTGGGTAGAGTGACCGTGCTATCTGTCTGCCGCTAGTAGGAGCCCGCCACCGTGGCAATTCTCGACAAGATCCTTCGCCTCGGCGAAGGCAAGATTCTTCGCGAGCTCGAGGCCATCTCGAAGGCCGTCAACGCGATCGAGGACGAGTTCGTCGCGATGAGCGATGACGAGCTGCGCGGGATGACCGACGAGTTCAAGCAACGCCTGGAGAACGGCGAGGACCTCGACGACATCATGGCCGAGGCGTTCGCCACGGTCCGCGAGGTCACCAAGCGCGTCCTGGGCCAGCGCCACTACGACGTCCAGATCCAGGGTGGCGCCGCGCTCCACCTCGGCAACATCGCCGAGATGAAGACCGGTGAGGGCAAGACCCAGACCGCGGTGCTCCCGGCCTACCTCAACGCGCTGGCCGGCAAGGGCGTCCACGTCGTCACCGTCAACGACTACCTGGCCAAGTATCAGTCCGAGGTCATGGGCCGCATCTACGGCTTCCTCGGCCTCTCCGTCGGCGTGATCCTGCCGCAGATGACCCCGGCGCAGCGCCGCGCGGCCTACAACTGCGACATCACCTATGGCACCAACAACGAGCTCGGCTTCGACTACCTGCGCGACAACATGGCCTCCTCGATGGAGGACCTGGTCCAGCGCGGCCACTTCTTCGCGATCGTCGACGAGGTCGACTCGATCCTCATCGACGAGGCCCGCACGCCGCTGATCATCTCGGGTCCCACCGAGGACGACGTGAAGTGGTACGACGAGTTCGCCACGATCGCCAAGACCCTGGTCCGTGACGTCGACTACGAGGTCGACGAGAAGAAGCGCACCATCGCCGTCCTCGAGCGAGGCATCACCAAGGTCGAGGACCACCTCGGGATCGAGAACCTCTACGAGGCGGTCAACACCCCGCTGATCTCGTTCATGAACAACTCGATCAAGGCCAAGGAGCTCTTCCGCCGCGACAAGGAGTACGTCGTCGCCAACGACGAGGTCCTGATCGTCGACGAGCACACCGGCCGCATGCTCGCCGGCCGCCGCTACAACGACGGTCTGCACCAGGCGATCGAGGCCAAGGAGGGTGTGAAGGTCCGCGAGGAATACCAGACCCTCGCGAGCATCACCCTGCAGAACTACTTCCGTCTCTACGAGAAGCTCTCCGGCATGACCGGTACGGCCATGACCGAGGAGTCGGAGTTCGACAAGATCTACAAGCTCGGCGTGGTCCCGATCCCGACCAACAAGCCGATGATCCGCAAGGACCAGCCCGACCTCGTCTACCGCACCGAGGTGGCGAAGTACGAGGCCGTCGCCGACGACATCGTCGAGCGCCACAAGAAGGGCCAGCCGGTGCTGGTCGGCACCGTCTCGGTCGAGAAGTCCGAATACCTCGGCAACATCCTCAAGAAGCGCGGCGTCCCGCACACGGTCCTCAACGCGAAATACCACGCCGACGAGGCCAAGATCGTCGCGCTGGCCGGTCACAAGGGCGCCGTCACGGTCGCCACCAACATGGCCGGCCGAGGCACCGACATCATGCTCGGTGGCTCCGTGGACTTCCTGGCCGACCAGGAGCTCCGCAAGCAGGGCCTGGAGCCCACCGGTGAGACCGCCGAGGCGTACGAGAACGCCTGGGCGTCGACCGTCGAGCGGATCAAGGAGCAGGTCGCCGCCGAGCACGAGGAGGTCACCAAGCTGGGTGGTCTCTACGTCCTCGGCACCGAGCGCCACGAGTCCCGGCGTATCGACAACCAGCTGCGCGGTCGTTCCGGCCGTCAGGGCGACCCGGGCGAGTCCCGCTTCTACCTGTCGCTGGAGGACGACCTGATGCGCCTGTTCAAGGGCGAGTGGGTCGACCGCATCCTGACCACGCTGAAGATCCCCGACGACGTGCCGATCGAGGCCAAGTCGGTGACCAAGTCGATCGCCAACGCGCAGACCCAGGTCGAGGGCCAGAACTTCGAGTCCCGCAAGAACGTCCTCAAGTACGACGACGTCATGGACCGCCAGCGCAAGGTGATCTACGCCGAGCGCCGCGAGGTGCTCGAGGGTGCCGACCTCGAGGAGCAGATCCGGGGCTTCATCGACGACGTCGTCACCGGGATCGTCACCGGAGCGACCCAGGACTACGCCGAGGAGTGGGACCTCGACCAGCTGTGGACCGACCTCAGGCAGATCTGGCCGGTCTCGGTCGAGCCGAAGAAGCTGATCGACGAGGCAGGCGGGAGCAAGGACGACCTCGACCGTCAGGAGCTCATCGAGATCCTCAAGAAGGACGCTCAGGAGGCCTACGACCGTCGCGAGGCGGAGATCGGGTCCGAGGGCATGCGTGAGGTCGAGCGCCAGGTCGTGCTCTCGGTGCTGGACCGCAAGTGGCGTGAGCACCTCTACGAGATGGACTACCTGCGCGAGGGCATCGGGCTGCGGGCCTACTCGCAGCGCGACCCGCTGGTGGAATACCAGCGCGAGGGCTTCGACATGTTCACCGCGATGATGGACGGCATCAAGGAGGCCGCGGTCGGCTACCTGTTCAACCTGGAGGTCCAGATCGAGCAGGCCGAGCCGGAGTTCCACTACCACGCCGACGGCACCCGTCACGCCGGTCCGATGCACGAGGGCGCGCTCGCCGAGCCGCCGGTCGGCGTCGGGCAGGCGGGTGGTCTCCAGGACATCTCCGCCGCGCTGAAGGCCGAGGCTGCGAAGGCTTCGGCGAGCGCTCCGCAGGTCACCGCGAAGGGCCTGCAGCGGCCCGCCACGCCCAAGCAGCTGGCCTTCTCCGGTCCGGACGAGCAGGGCCAGGCCGAGGCGCAGGGAAGCACCGTCCCCAACGCCGACGACCCCTACGCCAAGGTCGGCCGCAACGAGCAGTGCCCCTGTGGCTCGGGCAAGAAGTTCAAGCAGTGCCACGGCCGCCCCGGCGGCCCGACGGGCCTCACCACCCGCGTCAACGGCTGACGCGCTTCGGCCGACACCCGGTGGAGCGCTGTACGTAGCCGATGCGTACAGCGCTCCACCGCGTCACGTGTACGGGCCGAAGTTGAGGACCGTGCAGATCCAGTTCTCGCCGCTCTGCTCGAAGCGTAGGGCCATCGCGCGGTAGCCGTGGCCGTACTTGATCGTGGCCGTGGCCTCGACGACGGTCTCGGTGACGACGTGGAGGTGCCATCGGTGGACACGAGGTCGGACGGGCTGCTGGCGGCCCGTGCCGGGCTCGTACGCCCCGCTCCGAGCGGTAAGGGCGGCCCGGTATCGCAGGTCGGCGACGACCTCCTTGGTCGTCCAGCGCACCAGCTGGCTTGCTGGCCGGTCTCCGCCGACGACCTCCGCGATCTTCTGGGCGAACTGCGGGATCCAGCCGGTCAGATGACCGCGCGCGGGGACGATGGGGATCGGCTCGGCCAGCAGACCCTCGCCGTCCTCTGGTGGATCTGCTTGTGGCGGGTCCAGTCGTGGCTGTAGCTCGAAGGCGAGCGTGCCCTGGACCTCGGCCAGGGGCACCTTGTCAGAATCGGGTCCCCGAGATGGTTGAGCGCTCATGGGCGCAAACTCCTTTCCGAGCAGTCAACCTCCTCTTACCCGAATCTCCCGGTTCTAAACCGACGGGTAACAAAAGGTGCTGCTGTGACGAAAGGAGGCAGTTGTGACTAGGGCGGAGGGGCGGCCTAGGTCGACTGGTCGTCGTAGGGCGGCTTCTCGCCGGCCAGGAGGGGCTTGGGCGCCTTGGCGCGCGCTTCTTCCTCCTCGATCTCGGCGAGGGCTTCCTGGATCTGCTTGCTGACGATCCGACGGGGGTCGAGATCACGCAGCTCGAGGTCCTGGTAGGCGGGCCCGAGCTCTCCGCGCAGGTCGTCTCGCGCGTTGTTGGCCAGGTTGCGCACCTGGTGGAGGAGGCGGGCGATCTGCCGTGCCATGTCGGGGATCTTGTCCGGTCCGAAGACGAGGATGGCGATCACGACGATGACGGCAAGCTCCGCGAAGCCGATGCCGAACACGGAGGTGAACCTACAGGCTCAGAGCTTGGAGGTGGGAGTGAGGCCCAGTTGCATGCCCGCGAGGCCGCGTCCGCGGCCCGAGATCGTACGCGCCACCTCGGCCAGGACCTTGGCCGACTCCGCGGTCGGGTCGGTCTCGACGATCGGCTTCCCGGCGTCTCCGGCCTCGCGCAGCGTCTGCTCCAGCGGCACCTGACCGAGCAGCGGGACCTTCGAGCCGAAGCGCTGGGAGAGGGTGTCGGCGACCCGCTGGCCACCGCCGGAGCCGAAGACCTCCATCTTGGAGCCGTCGGGCAGGACGAGCCAGGACATGTTCTCCACGACGCCGACGACACGCTGATGCATCATCTCGGCCATGGTGCCGGCCCGCTCGGCCACCTCGGCGGCGGCCTCCTGCGGGGTGGTGACCACGACGATCTCGGCGTTGGGCAGGTGCTGGCCGAGCGAGATCGCCACGTCGCCGGTGCCCGGGGGCAGGTCGAGCAGCAGCGCGTCGAGGTCGCCCCAGTAGACGTCGGAGAGCATCTGGACCAGGGCCCGGTCGAGCATCGGTCCGCGCCAGGCCACGACCTGGTCGCGGCGCGGCTTGAGCATCCCGATCGAGATCACGCTCACGCCGGACGCGGTCGGCACCGGCATGATCAGGTCGTCGACCTGGGTCGGCCGGGAGTCGGCCACCCCCAGCATCGCGGGCACCGAGTGGCCGTAGATGTCGGCATCGACGATGCCGACCTTGAGGCCCTGCTTGGCCAGCGCGACGGCCAGGTTGACCGTGACCGACGACTTGCCGACACCGCCCTTGCCCGACGCGATCGCGAAGACCTTGGTGAGCGAGCCGGGCTGGGCGAAGGGGATCTCCCGCTGCGCCTGGCCGCCGGTGAGCGACTCGCGCATCGCCGTGCGCTGCTCGTTGGACATCACCCCGAGCTCGAGCTCGACGCCGGTGACGCCGTCGACCTTCTCCAGCGCGGCGGTGGTGTCCTTGTTGATCGTGTCCTTGAGCGGACAGCCCGCAACGGTCAGCAGCACCTTGGCGTGCACGACACCGGCGTCGTCGATCGAGACGGAGTCGACCATCCCCAGCTCGGTGATGGGACGTTTGATCTCCGGGTCCTGAACGGTCGCCAGAGCTGCGTTGACACGGTCGAGAAGCGGGCTACTCACGGTATGCAAGCCTACGTCGTGCGTGGGGACTCTCCCGCATCGACCGAGTGCTGGTCGATCAGATCACGGTGTCGGTCGCGCTCGTCGAGCTCCTCGAGGAGCAGGCGCAGCTCGGAACGGAGGTAGTCACGGGTGGCGACCTCGCCGAGGGCCATCCGCAGCGACGCGGTCTCGCGGGCGAGGAACTCCATGTCGGCCTTGGACTGCGAGGCGATGCGGCGGTCCTGCTCGGCGATCGCCCGGTCGCGGTCCTCCTGGCGGTTCTGCGCGAGCAGGATCAGGGGCGCGGCGTACGAGGCCTGCAGGCTCAGCGCGAGGGTCAGGAAGATGAACGGGAACTCGTCGAAGCGCCATTCCAGGGGCGCGAGGGTGTTCCAAGCGACCCAGATGAGCACGACCATCGTCATCCAGGCGATGAACCGGGCGGTGCCCATGTAGCGGGCGAAGGCCTCGGCGAACGAACCGAAGGCGTCGGCGCGGAAGGTGGGCCGGCGGACCAGGGGGCGACGCAGCTCGCGGGGGGTGTCGAGGCGGCCGCGAGCGGCGCGTGCGTCAGCCACGACGCACCATCTCCGGCGTGATCACCTTGTTCGGACGAGTGTCGGGCCGGGTGTCGGGGCGTGGCTCGGTGGCCGACTCCTGGCGGGCCAGCTTCTCGCGCCAGTTCTCCGGGAGCAGGTGGTCGAGCAGGTCGTCGACGGTCACCGCGCCGGCGAGATGGCCGTTCTCGTCGACGACGGGAGCCGCCACCAGGTTGTAGGTGGCCAGGTGGGCCGCGACCTGCTCAGTGCTGTCCTCGGGGCGCAGCGGCTCCAGGGACTCGTCGAGAGCACCCGCGACGAGCGTCGACGGTGGCTCACGCAGCAGCCGCTGGATGTGGGCGATGCCGAGGAACTTGCCCGTCGGCGTCTCCAGGGGAGGACGGCAGACGTAGACCAGGGCCGCCTGGGCCGGGGTGAGGTCGGGGTTGCGGACGAGGGCGAGTGCGTCGGCGATCGTCGCGTCCGGGCCGACGATGACCGGCTCGGGGGTCATCATCGAGCCGGCGGTGTCCTCCTCGTAGGACATCAGCCGGAGTACGTCCTTGGCCTCTTCGGGCTGCATCAGCTCGAGGAGCAGGGTGGCGGTCTCCTCGGGCAGCTCGGCGATGAGGTCCGCGGCGTCGTCGGGCGACATCTCCTCGAGGACGTCGGCAGCACGCTCGGAGTCCAGTGCCCGCACGATGGCGACCTGGTCGTCCTCCGGGAGCTCCTCGAGCACCTCGGCGAGGCGCTCGTCGTCGAGCGCGGCGACCACCTGGCGCCGGCGCTCGGGTGGAAGCTCGTGGATCATCGTCGCGGCGTCGGCCGGACGCATCTCGTGGATCGCCTGGACCAGGTGGGTCGCGGCCTGGGTGGGGGAGCGGCGGGCCAGGCCCTCTACGTCGTCCCACTCGACCACGTGCGTCTGGCCGCGGCGGCGCAGGCCCTTCGACGGCTCCTGCACGGCGACCCGGGAGAGCAGCCAGTCGCGGTTGCGGGCCTGCTCCATGCCCACGTCGTAGACCGTCCCGGACACGCCGGTGGAGCGAATCGTGACCTGACGGTCGAACATCTGGCCGATGACCAGGGTCTCGGTCGAACGCTGCTGGAAGCGGCGCATGTTGAGCAGGCCGGTCGTGTAGATCTGACCGGAGTCGATGCTGGTCACCCGGGTCATCGGCACGAAGATGCGCCGGCGCCCGAAGACCTCGACCACGAGGCCCAGCACGCGCGGCTGCCGGGCGTCCGACCTGACCGTGACCACGAGATCTCGCACCTTGCCGACCTGCTCACCGAGCGGGTCGAAGATCGGAAGGCCGACCAGGCGTGCCGCGTAGACGCGGTTGGGCGAGGTGCTCACGCCGTCACCTCCGTAGCGCAGGCGCCAAGACACGGAAGTGGCGGCGTGATGTCCTTGCGGTCCACTCGCTGACGCTCGCTCACAGCCCCACGTTATGACATCGGCCCCAGCCGGTCGCCTCGACGCTCACGCCCTGACCCCGAGCGTTGATTCGATGAACTATCCGAACTCGCGCCGGAGCGGGGTCGGCGATCTGACTGAGGCCTGTGTTACAAAAGTTTCCGATGTGACCAGTGTGACCGGTCGCCACCGCAGGGAGAAGGGCCCGGACGGATGCGTACACAACCTCAGGCAACGTCTCACGCCGGTCGAGCGGCCCGCGCCCTGCTCTCCGCGGGCCTCGTCGTCGGCCTCCTCGGGGGCGCGCTCGTCACCGTGCGCGACGTCTCCGCCCCGTCTGCGACGGACCTGGAGACCGTGTCCTACTCGCCCCCGCGCTACCGGATGGTGCAGGCCAACATCAAGGCGAGCATGGGCCCGGCGAAGTTCAGGCGGGACGTACGCACCGTCGTCGGCACCGCCCCC
Source organism: Nocardioides sp. NPDC057772 (assembly GCF_042798075.1). Classification (NCBI taxonomy): domain Bacteria; kingdom Bacillati; phylum Actinomycetota; class Actinomycetes; order Propionibacteriales; family Nocardioidaceae; genus Nocardioides; species Nocardioides sp. NPDC057772. Next base: position 2,503 of record NZ_JBHVKN010000083.1, on the reverse strand, counting down.
GACTTCATCACCTACAACGAGGTGAACGGCCGCCGGACCGCGGATCTGGAGCCGGGGCGCTACCGCGTCTGGCGCAAGGGCGGCGACGCCTACAGGTCGGCGACGGCGGTGGCCTGGGACGACGACAGGTGGGCCGCGACGTCGAAGGGCATCCACCAGATCAGCAACAAGCGCGGCAAGCCGGCCGACCAGCGGCTGCACTGGGGGATCAGGTTTGCCAACTGGGTCACGCTCGAGAACCGGGCGACCGGCCGCAACGTCTCCGTGGTCGCGGTGCACTTCGCGCCGAAGTCCAAGTACTACGGCGACCTGGTCCGTCCCTCCGCCCGCGCGCTGAACGTGCTGGTCAAGGCGCTGGCCGGCCGCGGTCCGGTGGTGGTCGGCGGCGACCTGAACGTGCAGTACGGCGGCTCCCGCTACCCGCGGGACATCTTCGCCGCGCAGCACCTGGTCCCGACCTACGACGTCACCCGGCAGGCGCCGGTCACCTACCGCCGGGCGTCGACCATCGACTACGTGCTGGCCCGTGGGATCGCCCGGTTCGCGACCGGCAACCAGCGCGCGTTCGGCCTCGAGTCGGACCACAACGCGGTCCGGGTCGACCTCTCGCCGCTGCCGGTCACCTCGACGGCGGGCTCGGAGCGGGCACGGTTCGGGCCCGGAGTCGTGGTCACCGACCCGGGACTGAGCGCCGCGGAGGAGCAGAGCGTGCTGCGTACGGTGCTGAAGGCGGTCAACAGCGCCAGGCGGGGTCAGGTCGTCCACCTGGCGACGCGGACGCTGACCAACGCCCGGGTGGTCCGGGCGCTGAAGCGGGCGAAGTCCCGTGGGGTGAAGGTGCAGGTCGTCACCGCGGAGCGGACCAGGACCGACGAGATGCGCTCGCTGCAGCGCGTCCTCGGCAAGAACGTGAACAAGGACAGCTGGGCCGTGGCGCGCCCGCGCGGCTATGACCGCGCCGGCCTGCGGGCGACCGTGCTGCTGGTCAGCCGGACCGGCGCGACCCCGGCGTTCGCGTTCAGCTCCAGCACCCAGATGTCCGCCTTGGCCGGCACGGGGAAGCGGACGGGCTACGTGAGCGTCACCAAGGCGTCGTACGACAAGCTCTTCAAGCCGTTCTTCTCGGCTGTCGGACGGCGGGTCTGAGCGTCGTAGGATCGACCTGTGGCGGGTGTCACCTGTCCCTGGTGGTTACTGATTGGTAACCTGCCGCCGTGACGTCAGCGTGGTCTCGACGGGTCTGAAACGTTGTGGCCCCGACCACCGATATGAGGAGTAGAGCATGGGTCGCCTTGCCGAGACCGAGGGTCTCACCGACATCCAGGAAGAGATCCTGAAGACCGTCCGTCAGTTCGTGGACGAGAAGGTCATCCCGGTGGCCCAGGAGCTGGAGCACGCCGATGAGTATCCGACCGAGATCGTGGAGGGTCTCAAGGAGCTCGGCATCTTCGGCCTGATGATCCCGGAGGAGTACGGCGGCCTGGGCGAGTCGCTGCTGACGTACGCGCTGTGCGTGGAGGAGATCGCGCGCGGCTGGATGTCGGTCTCGGGTGTCATCAACACCCACTTCATCGTGGCCTACATGCTGATGCAGCACGGCACCGAGGAGCAGAAGCAGAAGTACCTGCCGAAGATGGCGACCGGTGAGGTGCGCGGCGCGTTCTCGATGTCCGAGCCGGGTCTCGGCTCCGACGTGTCCGCGGTGTCGACCAAGGCGACCAAGCAGGCCGACGGGTCCTACGAGATCACCGGCCAGAAGATGTGGCTGACCAACGGTGGTTCCTCCACGCTGGTCGCGGTGCTGACCAAGACCGACGAGGGCGCCGAGAGCGTCTACAAGAACATGACCACCTTCCTGGTGGAGAAGACCCCGGGCTTCGGCGAGGTCGCGCAGGGCGTGACCGTGCCCGGCAAGATCGACAAGATGGGCTACAAGGGCATCGACACGACCGAGATGATCTTCGAGGGTCACAAGATCTCGGCCGACCAGATCCTCGGTGGCGTCCCCGGCAAGGGCTTCTTCCAGATGATGGACGGCGTCGAGGTCGGCCGCGTCAACGTCGCCGCCCGCGCCTGCGGCCTCGCGATCCGCGGCTTCGAGCTCGGCATCGCCTACGCCCAGCAGCGTCAGACCTTCGGCAAGAAGATCGCCGAGCACCAGGCCATCTTGTTCCGGCTGGCGGAGATGGGCACCAAGGTCGAGGTCTCCCACAACATGATGGTCCGCGCCGCGCGTCTGAAGGACACCGGCAAGCGGATGGACGTCGAGGCCGGCATGGCCAAGATGGTCGCCTCCGAGTACGCCAACGAGGTCGTGGAGGACTCCTTCCGCATCCACGGCGGCTACGGCTACTCCAAGGAGTACGAGATCGAGCGGCTCATGCGCGAGGTCAAGTTCATGCTCATCGGTGAGGGCACCAGCGACATCCAGAAGATGATCATCGGCCGCAGCCTCCTCAAGGACTACAAGTCCTGACCCTCCCGGCGGATCCTCCGCGGGACC
>NZ_JBHVKN010000082.1:0-20204 GCF_042798075.1 Nocardioides sp. NPDC057772 | reverse complement strand
TGTGGCTCAACTACGTGGCGCCCCACCACGGCGGTCCCGGCGAGAAGGACGACCCGGAGGGCACCAGCACGACCAGGCCGGCCGACGAGGACAAGCACTCCTTCGACGGGCTGGAGCTGCCCGACCTGCCCTACATGTTCCGCACCCCGACCGATGCGCCGCGGATCTCCGCTTCGCGCAAGTTCTTCGACGCCCAGGGGCGGGCCGAGCTGAGGGTCGCGCACGAGCAGCGGGTCGAGGCCGTCCAGGCGCTCGACCGGGCGGTCGCCAGCCACGTGCTCCGGTTGCAGGAGACCGGTCAGCTCGACAACACCATCATCATCTTCTCCTCCGACAACGGCTACACGACCGGTGGCCACAACATCAACGGCAAGCTGATGCACTACCGCGAGACACAGCGGATCCCGCTGATCCTGCGCGGGCCGGGCATCCCGGCCGGGCGCACGCTGGCCACCGGCGTCGGCAACCCCGACCTCGCCACCACGGTCATGGCCGTCGCCGGCGCCGAGCCGGGACGCATCCAGGACGGCGTCAACATCATGCCGTGGCTCACCGCGCCCGCCCAGAACCGAGTGATCCCGCTCTCCGCGTGGCGGGTCAACGACGGCCACAAGCAGATCTACTCCGGGATCCGCTTCGGCGACTGGACCTACGCCCGCTTCTCCGACGGCAGCGAGGAGCTCTACAACCTCGCCGAGGACCCTTACCAGATCCACTCGCTCGCGCTGCTCTACGAGTACGAGGACGAGCTGGCCGAGCTGCGCGCGCTCAACGACAAGTACGCCGACTGTGCCGGTGACACCTGCCCGAAGGAGTTCTACCCGGCCGACTGACCGGTCGCGTCGACGGCGTCGGCTGCGCAGCGGAACCCCAGGTTGCCCGCGGTCGAGTCGGGCGGGCTGCTGGAGCGTGCCGAGAGCCGGTAGCGGTGGCAGTAGGAGTCGTGGCAGAGGTAGGAGCCGCCGCGCATCACCCGGGTCAGGCCCTCGGCGGGTCCACGCGGGTCGCTGGTCTGCCCGGCTTCGAGGAGGTCGTTGTAGTAGGTCGGCGAGAACCAGTCCGCGCACCACTCCCAGACGTTGCCGATCATCTGGAACAGGCCGAACCCGTTCGGATCGTACGTCCGCACCGGCGCGGTCGTGACGAACCCGTCGTCCGCGGTGTTGGTGTCCGGGAAGGATCCCTGCCAGACGTTGGCGTGGTGGGTGCCGTCCTGCTCCAGGTCGTCGCCCCACGGGAACCGCGAGCCGGCGCGACCGCCGCGGGCGGCGTACTCCCACTCGGCCTCGGTCGGCAGCCTGGTCCCGGCCCAGTCGCAGTAGGCCAGTGCGTCGTCGTGGGAGACGTGCACGACCGGATGGTTGCCCCGGCGGCCGACGTTGGAACCAGGTCCCTCGGGATTGCGCCAGGAGGCTCCGCGCACCCCCAGCCACCAGGGTGCCTCGGGGGACCGGCCGAGGATGTCGCGCGGGTCGCCCTCGAAGGCGAGGTGGAAGACGGCCGAGAAGCCCTCCCGCTCGGCGGTGGTGACATGCCCGGTCGCCTTCACGAACCGGGCGAACTCCTCGTTGGTCACCGCGGTCGCGTCGAGCCGGAAGCCAGGCAGGTCGACGGTGTGCACCGGGCCTTCGCCGTCGGCCGGGTAGCCCTCGCCGAAGGAGTCCCCGGCGGCGTACGTCCCACCGGGGAGGTCGACGAGGGTCCGGCGGCGCTTGCGGGGCACGGCCGGCGGTCGCTGGGCCGGGTCGGGGCTGGGGCCGCGGGTCGCGCCGAAGGTCAGATCGGAGGGCACGGCCACCAGCCTACGAGCTGTTCCGGGCCCCACCTCAGCGGGTGTACGTCGCCTTCAAACTGCCCGCGGTTGCCATGACCTTCCCCTTCTTGCCGGTGACCAGGATGCCGGGCGCCCGAGCCTTCCCCGTGTCGTCGGCCTTGATCTCGACGCTGCAGCTGGCCTTCTTGCGCGGGCACGTGAAGTCGCCCGACGGCCGGTAGGTGACGGTCAGGCTCTGATTGTCCGACAGGCCCTCGACATAGGCCGCCATGTAGGCGCACCTGGGCATGTTCTTCGGGCAGGCGTGCTTGTAGGGGCGCCACTGGATCGTGGCCGGCTGCGCCTTGCCGCAGATCGTGGCCGGCTCGCCGGTGCGGACCGTGCCCCACGCGTACGTCACCTTGGTGACTGCCTCCACACAGGCTTCGGTGCCGCCCCTGGCGACCGGCAGGGTGTAGGTGAGCTCTGGGTCCTCACCGGACGTCGGCTGCGCGGCGCCGTCGTCGATGGAGGCGATGCCGGAGGTGACTGCCGGTGCGGTGACCTTCAGCGTGACCTCGCGGTAGCCGGCGGCCGCAGCGCCGACCGGCGCCTCGGGGGTGCGGGCGTAGCAGCTGTCCAGGTCGGTGATCGCCGCGACGTTCTTGGCGGCGAGCGCCTCGTCGTTGAGTCGCAGGTTGGTGACCGCGAGGACACCGGCGATCCCGGGGCGGCCGACCTCGCGCAGGCATCGCGGGTCCTCGAGCGTCCAGGCGCCGGCGACCTGCCTGCTCCAGCTCGTGGCGCCACCCTCGGCGCAGCCGAGCAGCTCGGCGAACCACTGCGAGCCCAGCGCGGAGGGCCACTCGCCGGTGTAGCTGAAACCGCTGCCCGACTTGGCGACGACTCCGGCCTCGGTGAGACCGACACTTCCCTCGTCCTTGACGAGGTTCTCGGCGGCGCACCTGATCTGCTCGGGGTCGGCCCACGCCGGGATGTCGCCGGCGAGGGCGAGGGTGCGCGCGACATCCTTCTCGTCGCCGCGCAGCGGACCGATCTCCCCGGTGAAGTAGGCCCACGCCGACGCCCCGAGAAAGGTCACCGCGACGAGCCCCCCGACGCTCATGAGCCAGAGCAGAGCCAGACGTACGGGCCGGGTCCGGTCGCGCCGCTGCTGCGGCATCGGGGGCAGCCCGAGTCGCCGCCGGCGGGCCTCCTCCGCAGCCGCGTTGGCGAGCTCGGTCGGTTTCGGGCCTTGTTGAGCGGTGCTGCCGGTGGGGTCGGACATCTCACTCCCTCGAGAACAGTTCAGCGAGGATCGTAGAGGGTAGTCGTTTTCGGACACCTGCTGCCACTCCCTCGACGGGACATGCGTGACCCTGATGACTGGTGTGCCAGTCATATGATTGGAATCCCAGTCATCCGGCGTTATGGTGTTCCCATGATGATCGGGCAGCCTTTCGGCGGCGTGCTCCCCGGAGCCCGGGGAGCGGTCCTTGCCGTCCTGCTGCGCTCAGGGGATCCGCTGACCGGACGTCAGGTCCATGCCCTGGTGCGCGGTGCCTTCAGTCTCTGGTCGGTGCAGGAGGCTCTCAAGGCCTGGGAGCAGATCGGTGTCGTCGAGTCCCGTCCCGTCGGTCGGGCGTACGTCTATGGGGTCAACGACGACCACGTCGCCGTCCCGCCACTGCGCGCACTTGTCGATCCACTCGCCTCGTTGACCGACGTCGTCTCCGCGAGCGTGGGCGACGAGGTCGATGCGGTAGTGCTGTTCGGGTCCGTCGCGCGAGGCGAGGCCACGGCGGACAGCGATGTCGATCTGGCCGTCATCGCGCCGGACGGGTGGGACGGCCGCGTCGACCTCCAGAGCGCCGTACGGGCGCGACTCGGCAACGACTGTGACGTCCTGGTTCTCACACCTGAGGAGTTTGCCGATCCCGGAGAGCCGGTGAACGCCGAGATCGCCCGCGACGGGGTTGCACTCGTGGGTCGGATGCCGCGTCGTCGCCGTGGGGTCGCGTAATGGTGAGGGCGGAGCAGTCGAATCACGCCAAGGCCTATCTGAGGAAGGCCGAGGAGTACATGGAGTCGGCAGAGGACAACCTCGACTTGGAGCGCTATACCCCCGCGGCCGGTGACTCGATCCACGCCGGCATCAGCGCAAAGGACGCCATCGTCACCTCACTCGTCGGGACGACCGGGAAGAGCAAAGACCACGCCGCTGCCGTCAAGGAGCTCGGCCGCGTCCTCGCCAAGCGTCCGGACGGCGTCTCCGCCGAACGTTCGCTGCGGGAGCTGGTGTCGGCGAAGGCGGAGGTCGAGTACGGAGTCGCGCTCATCGGTCATACGAAGGCGGAGACACTCGTACGCCGAGCCCGATCTCTCGTCGATCTGGCGGTATCGATCGTTCGTCTGGGCCGCTGACCTGGTCTATCGAGCAAGGTCGTGCCGCAGGCGTACACCGAAATCGACCAGCTGTTGGAAGTGTTCCCGCATCCCGTCGACGGGCGGTTTCGCTGGAACCTCTCCGAGGTGTTCGAGTGCAGCGTCGAGGAACATCACTGCGCCCGCCTCGTGCTCGTCCGCTCGAAGGCGATTGGACCTCAGCGTCTCAACTGCCGCGTCCCCGGCGATCAGGACAGCTGCCGTGCACAGGGGAGCCGCTGTCAGGTCGCCGTCGCAACGGGCAAGCGAGAAGAGGATGTCGTCGGTGATCTCCTCGGGCCCGCAGGCGAGACTGAGCCACGCACCCATCACGACTGGTCGCCACGGCAGATGATCTGGAGCAAGGCCGGTGACGTGGGTCAGCAGGGCGACCCGATCCGGGGACTGAGCTGCAGTCTCAAACCACGTATCGACCGTCAGCGAGCCGCCTCGCAGCAACGTCCTGACCTCCGCGGAGGTCGTCTTCCGCCCGACGCGGACCAGCCTTCGGTACTTCCTCTTGTCTAGACGGATCGCGCTCGAACCCATCATCTGCAGGTAGAACGGCGCGACGAGCCGTCGTTCCAGTCGCCACCGGTTCATCGCCTCTCGTACAGCGTGGTCCGTTCGGCGACCGGGCGATCGATGCCAGCGCCGATGTCTTCGAGCTCGGACACGGTTTTTGCCGATCCGTGCTCGGAGCCGGCCATCCGGGAGATGGTCTCCTCCATCAGGGTGCCGCCGAGGTCGTTGGCGCCGGCCTGGAGCATCGCCCTGGTGCCGTCGACACCGAGCTTGACCCAGCTGGTCTGGATGTTGTCGATGCGGCCGTGGAGCATGATCCTGGCCAGCGCGTGCACGGCGAGGTTGTCGCGCATCGTCGGGCCGGGGCGGGCCGCGCCGGCGAGGTAGATCGGCGCGCTGGTATGGACGAAGGGGAGCGGCACGAACTCGGTGAAGCCGGCGTTCCCGTGCTCACGGGCCTGGTCCTGGATGCCGGCGAGGACGCGGAGGTGGCCGACCCAGTGGCGTGGGTTGTCGACGTGGCCGTACATCATCGTCGAGGTCGTCGGGATGCCCACGCGGTGGGCGGTGGAGACGATCTCGATCCACGTCTTGGCGGGCAGCTTGCCCTTGGTCAGCACCCAGCGGACCTCGTCGTCGAGGATCTCCGCAGCGGTGCCGGGCAGGCTGCCGAGCCCGGCCTCGCGGACCTTGATCAGGAAGTCCTCGATCGAGAGCCCGGTGCGGGCCGTGCCGTTGACGATCTCCATCGGGCTGAACGCGTGCACGTGCATCTCCGGAACCCGCTGCTTGACCGCCTGGACGAGGTCGAAGTAGGCGGTGGAGGGGAGCTCGGGGTCGATCCCGCCCTGCATGCACACCTCGGTGGCGCCGAGGTTCCACGCCTCCTCGGCGCGGTCGGCGACCTGATCCAGATCGAGGGAGTACGCATCCGCGTCCGTGCGGCGCTGGGCGAAGGCGCAGAACCGGCAGCCGACGTAGCAGACGTTGGTGAAGTTGATGTTGCGGTTGACGACGTAGGTCACGGTGTCGCCGTTGACCTGTTTGCGCAGGTCGTCGGCGAGCTTGGTGACCTGGCGCAGCAGGTCGCCCTCGGCGGTCATCAGGGTCAGCGCGTGCTCGTCGGAGAGGTTCCCCGGGTCGGCTTCCGCTGCTGCCAGCGCCGCCCGTCCCTCGCTGCTCGCCCGCTCCAAGGCCGACTCGGCGGGGATTTCGGGGTTGGAGGTGTGGGCGGCGGCCTCGCGCACGGCGTCCCAGTCGCCGTAGACCGTCTCGAAGTCGTCGCGGCGGTCGTGGGTGCGCCCGGTGGTGTCGACGGAGGCGTGCAGGTCGACCCGGCCGGCGGCGGTGAAGCCCCCGTCGGGCTCCTGCCAGGGGCGGCCCTCGGGGCGGACACCGTCGCGGGCCAGCCCGTCCTCGTCGGCGAGCGCCTCGACGTGGGACAGGACCCGCGGGTCGATCCAAGCCTGGCCGTCGCGCAAGGTGCCGTTGACGTACTCGGGGTGGACGGTCAGCCGCGGCCGCAGGGTGAAGCCGGCCTCGGCGGTGACCTGGCGCAGAGCGTCCAGCGAGGGCCAGGGCCGCTCGGGGTTGACGTGGTCGGGGGTGAGCGGCGAGACGCCGCCCCAGTCGTCGATCCCGGCGCCGAGCAGAGCCCGACACTCGTCGAGGTCGACCAGGTTGGGCGGCGCCTGGACGCGCGCCTTCGGGCCGAGGACGATGCGGGTGACCGCGATCGCCGCCAGGTATTCGTCCAGAGCCAGGTCGTCGACGTGGCGCATCGCGGTCGACGGCTTCGCCCGGAAGTTCTGCACGATGACCTCCTGCAGCCCGGCGTACGCCTTGTGCACCTTCCGCAGCGCGAAGATCGTCTCCGCGCGCTCGGTGAGCGTCTCGCCGATGCCGACCAGGAGGCCGGACGTGAACGGGATCGAGAGTCGTCCGGCGTCCTCGAGCACCCGCAGCCGCACCGCCGGGTCCTTGTCGGGCGACCCGAAGTGGGCCTCACCCTTGGTCTCGAACAGCCGCCGCGACGTGGTCTCGAGCATCATCCCCATCGACGGGGATACCGGCTTGAGCCGGTTCATCTCCTCCCACGACATCACCCCGGGGTTGAGGTGGGGGAGCAGCCCGGTCTCCTCGAGCACCCGGATCGCCATCGCCCGCACGTAGTCGAGGGTCGACTCGTAACCGCGGGACTCCAGCCACTCGCGTGCCTCGGGCCACCGGTCCTCCGGCCGGTCGCCGAGGGTGAACAGCGCCTCCAGGCAGCCCAGCTTCGCGCCCTCGGCGGCGATCTCGAGGATCTCGTCGGGGCTCAGGTAGGGCTCGCGGCCCTCGCGTGCCGCCTGCCCGGGCGTCTCCACGAAGGTGCAGTAGTGGCAACGGTCGCGGCACAGCTTGGTGACCGGGATGAAGACCTTCGGGGAGTAGGTCACCGTCTGCGGTCGTCCGGCTGCGACCAGCCCGGCGTCGCGTACCTTCGCCGCCGCGGCGGTCAGCCGGTCGAGGTCGTCGCCCCGGGCGGCGAGGAGCGCCGAAGCCTCCGCCACGTCGAGGGCTGCGCCGCGTTCGGCCCGGGCCAGCGCCCGGCGGATCTGCTGAGGTGTCGGCTGCTCGCTCATCACGAGCAGCCTAGTAGGCGCCGCCCAGTTGTCGAACTAGTTGTCGATCTGGGCGCTCGCACCGGGGGCGCTGGCGACGAACTTGGCGGTCCAGTCCTTCGGGCCGGACCAGTCGACGATGGCTCCCTTGCCCTCACCGTCAGGGGTGCCGGGCCAGACGCACTGCGCGCCCTTCGCGTCCGAGCACTTGCCGCCGTTGAGCGTGAGCTTCGCGTTGAACTTCTTGCCGGGCTGGAAGCCCTCGAAGGTGAGCCGCCAGGTGTTGCACTCGACCTTCTGCTTCGTATAGATCGGGTCGGTGCACTTGTCCTGCTTGATCCACTCGAGCTTCTTCGGCTGAGCCTTGCCACACGCCTCGGCGTCGGTGGCCTTCTCGGTGCCCCAGGCGAAGGTGACGGTGGTCTTGACGGCGATGCAGCCCTCGACGCCACCCTCGGTGACCGCGAGCTCGTAGGTCGAGCCCTTGAGCTCCTCGTAGCTGCTGCTGCCCGTCTTGGCGATCCCGATCACCGACTGACCGCCGGGAGCGGTGGGTTCCTGCACGTCGAAGTCGACCTGCATGTAGGCGGGCTTGGGGGTCACCTTGGCGCCGAGCGCGTCGGCCTTGACGTAGCACTCGTCGAGAGCCTTGACGGCCTTCTCCTTGGCGGGACCGGCCGCGCCGAGGTCGCCGTCCTTGAGGAGGTCACCGACGGCGAGGAGGCCGGCCATGGAGGTCTTGTCGACCTCCTTCTCCATGCAGCGGGTGTCGCCGACCTTCCAGTTGTCGCCGATCTCGGTCGCCCAGGACTCGGTGCAGTCGAGCAGGCCCTGGGTGAACTTCATCGCGTCGTCCGCGGGCCACTCGCCGGTGTAGGTCCACTCGTCGCCCGCGTCCACCACCCCGTGGGAGCGGAGCTCGGCCGCAGGGACTTTGCCGACCAGGCTCTCGGCCGCGCAGGTCATCTGGTCCTCGCTGGCCCACCCCGGCTTGGGGACGCCGCTGGCGATCGCCTCGGCCGCCTTGGCGTCGTCGCCGTGGAGGCCGAAGATGCCGAAGCCCTGGGTGAAGATGCCGACCCCGAGGAGCAGGGCCGCGGCGACGCCGCCGCCCACCATGGCGTAGAGCTTCTTCTTGTCGCCGCCGCTTCCCTGGCCGGCGTTGGAGTGGTGCGACGGGAGCCATTCGGGCTGGCCGCCGCCGGTGGCAGGTCCGGCCGCTGCCGCGGCAGCCGCGGCCGCCGCTGCAGCCGGCAGGCCCTTGCCGCTGTGCACGACGGTGGAGTCGGTCTCGTTGGCGAGCGGGGCCGGGGTCGGCGTGCCCTCGCCCGGGCGCTTGACGATGGTCGGTTGGGCCTCCGACTCGGGGACAGGCGTGCCGCCGCCGGTGCCGCTCGCGGTCGTGTCGTAGCTGGCACCGGGACGGGAGCCGAGGTCGGCGGCGGCCGCTCCGGCGGCACCGCCGATGATGCCACCGCCGAGACCGGCCTCCTCGAGCCGGTCGGCGGCTTTGTCGAGCGCCTTGGAGAGCTCGGCCGCCGTCTGGAAGCGGTTCTCCGGCTTCTTCGCCAGCGCCCGCTGGATGATCGGGTTGATCAGGTCGGCGCCCGGCGTCGCGGCCGGCAGCCGCGGCACCGGGTTGTTGATGTGGGCGCTCATCAGCTCGAAGTCGGTGCCGGTGTAGGGGGCCTTGCCGGTCAGGCAGGCCCACAGCAGACAGCCGGCGGCGTAGATGTCGCCCGACGCGGTCGCCTGCTCACCCATGTGACGCTCGGGCGACATGTAGGGCAGCGAGCCGACCACGGAACCGGCGCGCGTGACGTTGGAGTCGCCCTCGGTCGCGATGCCGAAGTCGGTCAGGTAGGGAACGAGCTCGCCCTCCTGGCGCTCCCACAGGAGCACGTTGGACGGCTTGACGTCGCGGTGGACCACGCCCGCGCGGTGGGCGTCGAAGAGTGCGTCGCTCACGTCGCCGACCAGGCGCAGCGCCTGGACGGTCTCGAGCGGTCCCTTGGTCTTCAGCCAGCCGTGCAGGTCGCCGTCGGGGACGTACTCGGTGACGAGGTAGACGGTGCCCTCGACCTCGCCGTATTCGATGATCTGAACGATGTTGCGCGAGCGCAGCTTGGCCAGGATGTTGGCCTCACGCTCGAAGCGGGTGATGAAGTCCTTGTCCACCGTGAGCGAGGGCAGCACCAGCTTGAGCGCCACCTTGCGTCGCAGCGCCGGGTCCTTCGCCTGGTAGACGACACCCATGCCACCTTGACCCAGGACCCGCTCGATCACGTAGCGACCGAACTGCTCGCCTTCCTGGGGGAACGCAACCATCTTTAGAACCTCGCCCTGATTTTTTTACCCGAATGACCTCTGCCGAAACCCTAGCGTCCCGTCAACGATCGTCGCGCGCCAACGCCACGGGCGAGACCAATTGTTAAGGCGTTAGTTAGGAAGTACGGCCGTGAGCCCGTCGACCTCCGCGGTGAACCGGTCCTTCCAGCCCTTGGGCGCGGTCCAGTTGGTCCAGGTGCCGCTCGGCTTGGTGACGAACGCGGTGTCCGAGCAGGAACCCGATGCCGACTGGCAGTCGCCGCCGTTGAGCTTCAGCTTGATGGTGACGCTGGAGAGGAGCTCGTAGCCCTCGTAGTGCAGCGTCCAGGAGCTGCACGGCGCGTACTTCGGCTGGGCGCAGGTCTTGTCCTTCGTCCACCACAGCCGGCGATCCTTCGCCTTGCCGCAGGCCTCGGTCTCGCTGGTCTTCGTGGTGCCCCAGGGGTAGCTGATCGACGCCTCGAAGGTCGCGCAGCCCTCCTGGCCGCCCTCACGGACGGGGATGTTGACCTTCCCGCCGGAGACCGGTGTCCACTCCGTGGAGTCGGCGGACTTCGCCCGCAGGACCACCTCGCTGCCCTCGACGGCCGGGCCCTTGACGGAGAAGTCGACGCCGAGCACGGCAGGCGTCGCCGTCGCGGTCGGCGCGGTGAGCTCGTCGCTGGCGTAGCACTCGTCCAGGGCGGAGACGGCCTTGTCGGCCTGCTTCTGGACGCCGGCGTCCTCGACCTCCATCACCTGGGTGGTGATCAGGCCGGCCATCGCCGCCTCGTCGACGTCACCGAGGCAGCCGGTGTCGGTCAGCGCCCACTCCTTGCCGATCGCCTTGCTCCAGTCGCCGGAGCAGGAGAGCAGACCCTCGGCGTACGTCGTCGCCTGCGGCCCGCGCCAGGCGCCGGTGTAGGTGACCGTCTCGCCGGTGATCTCGATCAGTCCGGCCTTGCTCAGCGCGTCGCTGCGCTCGTCCTTGACCAGCTGCTCGGCGGCGCACTTCGCGTCGCTGTCGGAGGCCCAGGCCGGCTTCGGTGCGTCGGCGGCGATCGCGGTGACCGCCTTCTTGTCCTCGGCGCTCAGCGGGCCGAAACCGAGACGGCCGGTGAAGAACGCCCATGCGCCGGTGCCGAGCAGCGCGACGAGCACCACCGCACCGGCCGCACCCAGGCCGATCAGCAGTCCCTTGTTGCTCTTCTTCGGCTGGTGGTGCGGCGGCAGCCCGTACGCCGAGCCGTACGCAACCGGCGGCTGCGCCGGAGGCGGACCGTAGCCACCGGCCGGCACCGCGGGCATCGCCATCGTGGGTGGCGGCGGGGGCGGTGCCGTCGGCGGCTGGGCAGGTGGAGGCGAGGACGGGGGAGGAGCCGTCGGGGGTGCCGACGGCGGCGGGGGCGGAGGAGGCGGGGTGGGCCGCGCCGGGGAGATCCGGGTCGCGTCCGGGTCGACCGGGTTCGCCGGCTCAGGCGTCGGAGGAGGGGTGGGACGCGGCGTACCGGGTCTCGTCTTGTCCTGGTCTTCTGGCCCCATGTCGCACGCCCCGCATGTCAGTGAAGTGGAGCGACCGGGCCGAGCGACCCGAGTCGTAGGCCACATCGTAAAGACACTTCGCAGAATTCGCAGCCGAGCGGTCAGTACCGGCGCGGATCTCGGGGCCGAGGGTCGCGCATCGGCGGCGGTTGACGGAACTGCTGACGCATCGGCGTGGGTCGTGCCGGTCTCGGACCACCCGCGCCCGCCCGCGGGTCTGCCGGTGAACGAAGATTCGTTCGCCCGCGGGCGAGCCTGCTCGGCCACCAGATGACGTCGCCGAGGTCGAGGTTGATGGCGGTGACCAGGATCGAGCGGACGACCAGGGTGTCGAGGAGCACGCCGAGGGCGATCGCCAGCCCGATCTCGATGAAGCTCACGTGCGGCAGCGTGGTGAGCACCGCGAACGTTGCGGCAAGGACGATGCCGGCGCTGGTGATGACCCCGCCGGTCGCCGAGAGCGCAACCAGGGAGGCACGCCGGGTGTCACCGTGAGCAACGACCTCTTCGCGCACCCGGTGCATCAGGAAGATGTTGTAGTCGATGCCCAGCGCGACCAGGAACACGAAGACGAACAGCGGGAACTCGCGGCCCTGACCGGCAAAGCCCATCGCGTCGAAGACGATCGCGGAGAGACCGAGTGCGGCGCCGAAGCTGAGCACGACCGTGGCCATCAGCAGCAGGGGAGAGAGCACCGAGCGGAGCAGGATCATCAGGATGATCAGCACCAGGCCCAGCACCAGCGGCATCACCACCTTGGTGTCCCGGTCGGTCGCCGCCGCCATGTCGAGCTGGATCGCGGCGGTGCCGGTGGCCAGCGCGTCGGCACCCTCGACGGTGTGGACGACGCTGCGTACGTTCTCGACGGTGTCGAACGACGCCTTCGACATCGGGTCGGTCGACAGCGGCACCGCGGTCAGCGCCACCTCGTGGGTGCCGTCGGTGACCGGGGTGGCGCCCTCGTAGCCGGCCTTCGTCAGCGCCTCGACGACGTCCTCCTCGGTGCCCGGTGCCGAGACCACCTGGATCGGGTTGGACGGGTCGCCGAGGTCGTGCTCCTCCAGCACCCGGTCGCCGATCAGCGAGGGGAAGTCCTTGGTGTAGGTCTCGGAGCTGTCCAGCGTGGTGATGTTGAGCATCGAGAGCCCGCCGCAGCAGGCCAGGAGCACGGCAGCGGTGCCGATCCAGACTGCCCGTGGCCGCTTCCGGATCCAGCCACCGAGCCGGGTCCAGATGCCGCCGTGCTTCTCGCCCGTCGTCCCGTACGCCGGTCTGACCGGCCAGAACACCCAGCGACCCGTGATCACCAGCAGTGCCGGGAGCAGGGTCAGCATCACGATCAGTCCGGCGACGATCCCGATCGCGCAGACCGGGCCGAGGCTGGCGGTCGATCCCATGGTGGCGACCATCAGACCGAGCATGCCGACGGTGACGGTGCCCGCGGAGGCGATGATGGCGGGCGCCGAGCCGCGCAGTGCCGCGGCCATCGCGCGGTGCCGGTCCGCGTGCCGGCCGAGCTCCTCGCGATATCTGGCGATGAGCAGCAGCGCGTAGTCGGTGCCGGCGCCGAAGACGAGCACGTCGAGGATGGCCCGGTTCATCTGGTTGAGGGTCAGCCCGGCGTACATCGCGCAGAGATAGACGACACCCATCGACACGACCAGAGCGACCAGCACCGAGACGAGCGGGAGGACCCACAGCACCGGGCTGCGGTAGGTGATCAGCAGAATCACGATGACCACGCCGGCGGCCGCGTAGAGCAGCGCGCCGCCGATCCCGGCACCCGCCTCCATCTGGTCGGCGGTGGAGCCTCCGGCGCCGCCGATGTAGACGTCGACTCCTTCGATCTCGGTCAGATCGACCAGGTCGTCGCGCAGGTCGAGCAGCGCGGTCGGGTCCTCGTCGGCGTAGTTGACCACGAGCGAGACCGTGGCGACCTCGCCGTCGGCGGAGACCAGGCCGTGCTTCTGGCCCTTCTTCTCCCCGGTCGGGTAGGCGATCGCGGGCATGACGGGCTGGTCGGGCTTGGTCTCTTGCGTGACCACCCCGTCGAGCGATGCGATCTCCGGGATCTGCAGCACGATCGCGGTGTAGTCGGCCTTCGTCAGGCCACCCTCGCGGTGGTAGACGATCGTCGTGGTCAGGTCGTCGGGGTCCTGGACCTTGGCGAGCTCGTCGATCGCCTGGGTCGACTCCGCGTTGGCCGGGAGCCAGTCGGAGTTGTCGTGGGACTCGACGTCGCCGAGCTTGCCGGTCAGCGGTCCCATCAGGACGAGCATCACCAGCCAGAAGGCGAGCACGACCCACTTCGTGACCGGCCCGGTGATGGCGCTGACGATCCGCTCAGACATGCGTCCATGCAACCAATGCCCGTGGGGGCACGGTCACAGGGGGACGGCAGGGCCGGTTGTGGGTGTAAGCGAGTTCACA
The DNA here is from genome assembly GCF_042798075.1 of Nocardioides sp. NPDC057772. NCBI lineage: Bacteria > Bacillati > Actinomycetota > Actinomycetes > Propionibacteriales > Nocardioidaceae > Nocardioides > Nocardioides sp. NPDC057772. The sequence continues at coordinate 6,620 of NZ_JBHVKN010000082.1, read as the reverse complement.
GCCGGCCGGGAAGTCAGACCAGCCACTCCTTGACCTGGGCGATCGACGCGAGGCCGTCGGTGCCGGCGGCGGGGGTGACCTGGAGGCTGGTCACACCGGCCTCCTTGAAGGCCGCGATCCGCTCCTTGACGAACGACTCCGGTCCGACCAGGTTGCCGGCCTCGAGCCAGGCCTCGGGCACCTCGGCCTCGGCGTCGCGCTTGTGGCCGTCGAGGTAGAGGTCCTGGATCTTCTTGGCCGCGTCACCGAAGCCGTACTTGACCGCCATGTCGTTGTAGAAGTTCTTGCCGCGGGCGCCCATGCCGCCGACGTACAACGCGAGCAGGCCGCGCATCGTGTCGCGGTGGCGCTTGGCCTCGTCGGGGTCGTCGGTGATCGCGAGCAGGCCGCCGGCGGAGATCTCCAGCGGCTTCAGGTCGGGCGAGCGCTTGGCCAGGCCCTTGTCGATCGCCTCGCCCCAGACGTCACGGGCCTTGTCGGGCAGGAACTGGAACGGCAGCCAGCCGTCGGCGACCTCGGCGGTCATCGCGACGTTGTTGTCGCCCAGCGCGGCCACCCAGATCGGGGTGTCGGCACGCTCGGGCCGGTTGAGCAGCTTGAGCGGCTTGCCGAGCCCGGTGCCCTGGTCGGCCGGCAGCGGGATCTTGTAGAGCCCGTCGCTCTGCAGCCGCTCACCCCGCAGCCCGGCGCGCAGGAGCCCGATGATCTCGCGGGTGCGGGCCAACGGCTTGTCGTACGCCACCCCGTGGAAGCCCTCGATGACCTGAGGCCCGCTCGCGCCGAGGCCCAGGATCGCGCGCCCGCCGGAGACGTTGTCGAGGCCGGCCGCGGTCTGGAGCAGTGCTCCCGGCGTACGGCTGTAGATGTTGAGGATGCCCGCGCCGAGCTCGACCCTCTCGGTCTTCGCGGCCAGGTAGCCGAGCAGCGAGACGGCGTCGAAGCCGTACGGCTCGGCGACCCAGAGCTGGTCGAGCCCGGCCTTCTCCAGGTCGACGACCTGGTCTGCGGTCTCGCGGGGGTTGCCGAAATAGGTCAAGGGCATCGCAAGCTTCATGCCAGGAGCGTACGGTGGTCGGGCTTGTCGAGACCACCCTGGCCGGTAGGTTGGCCACGTGACGGAGATCAGGTTCGGATACAAGGCGTCCAACGAGCAGTTCGCACCCACGGAGCTGCTGAACTACGGCGTGATGGCGGAGGAGCAGGGTTTCGACTCGGTCTTCATCTCCGACCATCTCCAGCCCTGGCGACACGACGGCGGCCACGCGCCGTTCGCGATGACCTGGCTGGGCGCGCTCGGCGCGCGCACGGAGCGGATCGTGATGGGCACCTCGGTGCTCACCCCGACGTTCCGCTACCACCCGGCGATCGTGGCGCAGTCCTTCGCGACCCTGGGGTCGCTCTTCCCCGACCGCGTCGTGCTCGGCATGGGCACCGGCGAGGCGATGAACGAGGCGCCTCTGGGTGTCGAGTGGCCCGAGGGCAAGGTGCGCTTCGCCCGGTTCCGCGAGGCCGTGCGGGTGATCAAGAAGCTCTGGTCCGAGGACCGGGTCACCTTCGAGGGCGACTACTACCAGCTCGACCGGGCGACCATCTACGACAAGCCCTCCTCGCCGGTGCCGATCTACCTGGCGGGTTCGGGGCCGGCCGCGACCAAGTACGCCGGCCGTGCCGGTGACGGCTACATCACCACCTCCGGCAAGGGGACCGAGCTCTACACCGACACGCTGCTCCCGGCCGTACGCACCGGGATCGAGCTCTCCGGCCGCAAGCCGGAGGACGTGGACATGATGATCGAGGTCAAGGTCTCCTTCGACCACGACCTGGAGCAGGCGATGGAGGCGACCCGCTTCTGGGGCGCCCTCGGCCTCAGCCCCGAGCAGAAGCACTCCGTCGAGGACCCGGTCGAGATGCAGCGTCTCGCCGACGCGCTCCCGACCGAGGCGACCGCGAAGCGATTCATCGTCTCGACCGACCCCGACGAGCACGTCGCCCGGATCAAGGAATACCTCGACATGGGCTTCACCCACCTGGTCTTCCATGCTCCGGGCCCGGACCAGGCGAAGTTCCTCAAGCTCTATGGTGAGGAGATCCTCCCCAAGCTCCGGGCTCTCGTCTGAGCCTCTGAGCCTGAGCCCTGGGCAAGACCAGGGCCCCGGCCCGGGAATCAGAGGCCGGGGCCCTGGGAGGACCGCCCCACATACGTGGTACGCCATGCGGATGTGTTGTGTTGCACTTGTTTGAGATCGGTTGCGAATTCCGTTTCGGGGCTGGGTGAGAGGCTCTACGCTCACCGGCCATGAGCGTGATGGTCGACCCGTTCGTGGACGCCGCCGAGAAGCACCGGCGGGAGCTGAGAGTGCACTGCTACCGGATGGTGGCGAGCTTCGACGAGGCCGAGGACCTGGTGCAGGAGACGCTGGTCAAGGCGTGGGAGCGGCGCGACCAGCTGACCGATCCCGAGGCGATGCGGGCGTGGCTCTACCGGATCGCGACCAACACCTGCCTCGACTTCCTGCGTCGCAACGAGCGACGCCCGAGGACGTACGCCCCGTTGCCGGGGTTCGACCACGGCAACGGTGAGCCGCCGGAGCTGCTGGAGTGGCTCCAGCCGTTCCCGGACTCCCTGCTCGAGCCCGAGCGTCCGGAGGACGAGGCGGTCGCGCGGGAGACGATCGAGCTGGTCTTCCTGACCGCGATCCAGCACCTGACCCCGCAGCAGCGAGCGGTCTTCGTCTTCCGCGAGGTGCTCGGCTGGTCGGCGGCCGACACCGCGGCCGCGCTCTCGGTCAGTGTCGCCACGGTCAACTCGCTGCTCCAGCGGGCCAAGCCGGCCCTGCGCCGCCATCTGCCCGAGGACCGGTCGACCTGGCGCACCGCGGGGCCGACCGAGGAGGAGCGGAAGGTCATCGACGCCTACATCGCCGCGGGGGAGAGCAACTGGCGCGAGGGGATCGCCGATCTGCTGACCAGCGATGCCGTGCTGACGATGCCGCCGAACCCGTTCTGGTTCTCCACCCGCCAGGCGCTGATGGACTTCGTGCTGCCCAACCTCGACCCGTCCTCGCCGACCTACCTCGGCGAATGGCGCTTCGTCCCGGCGAGCGCCAACCGGATGCCGGCGGTCGCGGGCTACGTACGCCGCCCGGGCACCACGATCTACCGACCCCAGGTGCTCGACGTGCTCCGGGTCGTCGACGGCAGGGTCGCCCAGATCACCACCTTCGAGCCGCATCTCTTCCCGGCCTTCGGGCTCCCGCAGGCGCTGACCTGAGCACTGGTCTGAAAAAGTTCGGGCGCACCCGATGAGTGGATGAGGCGGCGTACGTCCTAACGGGCAGATCACGCACACCGGGTGCGTGCCGACAGCTCAGGAGACATCGTGAACGCACAGCTTCAGGACCGCACCGCCATCGTCTGGGGCGGCGCGGGTGACATCGGCTCGACCACCGCGAACGCCTTTGCCGAGGCGGGCGCCAAGGTCTACCTCGCCGGCCGCACCGAGGCGACCCTCGCCGCCAAGGCCGAGGAGGTCGGCGCCGCCGGCTACGGGGTGGTCGACATCCTCGACGAGGAGGCCGTGGTCGCCTTCGTGGAGCGGGTGGTCGCCGAGACCGGCTCGCTCGACATCTCGTTCAACGTCGCCGACCGCGGCGACATCCAGGGCCAGGCGCTGCTGGAGATCTCCGCCGCCGACTACTCCCAGCCGGTCGTACGCGGCATCACCGGCTCCTTCCACACCGCCCGCGCGGCGGCCCGGCAGATGGTGTCGCAGGGGCGGGGGGTCGTGCTCGCCCTCGACTCCGGCTCCGCGCGCGGCTCGGCGCCGGGCATGGGTGGCACCAGCGCTGCCGACGGCGCGCTCGACGCGCTGGTGCGGGACCTGGCCGCGGAGGTCGGACCCTCCGGCGTACGCGTCGTGGGGATCTGGACCGCCGGGATCACCGAGACCTTCACCCCGGAGAAGTTCGAGCGCGTCATCGGGACGCCGCTCCCAGAGGAGGCGCTCGACGGGATCCGGGCGAACCTCGACGGCATGCGGATGACCAAGCGGTCGCCGCGGCTGAAGGAGGTCGCCGACACCGCGACCTTCCTCGCCTCGGACGGTGCCGGCGCGATCACCGGCACCTGGCTCAACGTGACCAGCGGGATGTACCCGAGCTGAGCCGGGTTATGGTTCCCGGCATGTCTTGGACCAGGGGTGAGCCGCTCACCGACCTACATCGGGAGCGGCTCATCGCCGCCGGGCTCGAGCCGGAGGTGCTCGTCGGCCTGGAGCTGCGCGAGATCACCGGTCCGCTGCCGGAGTGGTGGCACGAGGGCGGCAACGCCCTCTACCTGCGCGACGGCTTCCGGCTCGACGAGCGGTTGATCGAGCTGCTCGGGTTCTACCCGTTCTCGGACGCGCTGATCGTGGTCGCGACCGACATCACCTCGATGCAGGCGCTCCTGGTCGGAGGCGATCGGCCGACGATCTTCATCGGACCCGACACCAGCATGGTCTGGGGGGAGATCTACTGCGGCGGTGACTCGTCGGTGATCCTCTCCGGCGGCCTCGTGGCCACCTCGCGTGCGCAGATCGACGCCCGCAACGGCGGTTCGATCGTCACCGCTCCCGACCAGCTCTGGGCCGCGAACGTCTACGTCGCCACCGATGACATGCACCGGCTCGAGGATGGCGAGACGGGGCAGCGGATCAATCCGTTCGGTGCCCACATCCGCCTCGGTGAGCACGTCTGGCTCGGCCGCGACGTGATCGTCACCGGTCACGTCGAGATCGGCGACGGAGCCGTCGTCGGCATGCGGAGCATGGTCCGCAACCAGAAGGTGGAGCCGCGTACGGCCGTGGCCGGCGTCCCCGCCCGGCTGATCCGGGAGAACGTCGTCTGGTCCGGCGAGGACACGCCCTGAGGGTCTGAACCGAACGGCCCGCCGCTCGTAACGTCCCATTCACATTGCGCCCGCCGCGGCGTCGCTGCCGGACCGCACGCTTGACGCCATGGCATCGGCCTCCCGCCCCCTCGTGATCGGCCATCGCGGAGCGCCCGGCTACCTGCCGGAGCACTCCTTGGAGTCCTACCGTCTGGCGCTGCGCCAAGGAGTCGACGCGCTCGAGACCGACGTGGTGATGACCCGCGACGGAGTGATGGTGCTACGTCACGAGAACGAGCTCACCCGCACCACGGACGTGGCCTCGCGCCCGGAGTTCGCGGAGCGGCGTACGACCAAGGTCATCAGCGGCAAGAAGTGGACCGGCTGGTTCACCGAGGACTTCACCTTCTCCGAGCTGCTCACCCTCGGCGCGCCGACGACCAGCCAGCCGATCATCACCCTCGACACGCTGCTGCTGCTCGTCGCCGACGAGTCGCACCGCCGCGGACGGCGGGTCGGGTTGCACGTGGAGGTCAAGCACCCGACGTACTTCGCCTCCATCGGCCTGCCCGTCACCGAGACCCTGCTGCAGACCCTCTCCGACCATGGCGTCGACACCTGGAACACCCTCCCCGGCCTGCCGACGCAGCGGCTGTGGCTGCAGAGCTTCGACGAGGCGTGGGTGCGCGAGATGAGCACCCGCACCGACCTCCCGCTGGTGCAGCTGGTCGACAAGAAGTGGGGTGCCGTCGACTGCGCGGAGATCGCGACGTACGCCCAGGCCATCGGCCCCAAGAAGTCGATGGTCCGCAAGAAGGGCCAGCCGCCGACCGGCCTGGCCGACGAGGCCCACCGGCACGGTCTGAAGGTCTTCGTCTGGACCCTGAAAGCAGGCCGCGACCAGGCGAATCGCCTGTTCGAGGCGGGGGTCGACGGAGTGTTCGCCGACTACCCGAACCGGCCGATCGCCGCTTTGGCCGACATCACAGCGTCGCAGACCGCCTGAGGCTGGCGCATCCCCGTAGGGTGTGGGGCATGCCGCCCCTCAACGCGGACCGCGCGGTCCTGATCGCTGCTCGCGAGGTGCTGCTGCGGGACCCCCGCGCGACGATGGCCGCGGTCGCCGAGGAGGCGGGGATGGGCGTGGCCGGTCTCTACCGTCGCTACGCCAACAAGCAGGCCCTGCTGCGGGCAGTCGCCGCCGACAACTACCGCCGCTACATCGCCTTCGCCGAGGCGGCACTGAGCGACACCGACGACCCCTGGCACGCGTTCACGGGTTTTCTGCGGCAGGTGCTCGATGACGGCCTCCCGCGCCTCACCCTCGCCCTGCGCGGCGAGATCGACCTCGACCAGGGCCTGCGTGACCTGGACAAACTAGCCGTCGACACCACCAACAGGCTCCTACGCGGTGCCCGTGGCAGCGGCATCCTCCGCCCCGACGTCACCCGCGCCGACATCGTCGTCATCCTGGAGCAGATCGGCCGGATCGACGTAGGAGATGACGTACGCAGCGCCTCCCTGCGCCGTCGCTACCTGTCTCTCGTCTGCGACGGTCTGCGGGCGGAGGCCGCGAGCCGGAGGCTTCCTGGGCCGCCGCCGCACGAGGCTGATCTCATCGGGCGGTGGTCTGGGGAGATCTCGAGCGTTTCCTGACTTTTGGCACGTTTGCCCGCGGGGTGGTCACGCTCCTGGGCTGGTGGCCGCCGACCCGTTACGGAGGGTGTTCTCGACGAACCCCGGAGTCAAGG
>NZ_JBHVKN010000081.1:0-20754 GCF_042798075.1 Nocardioides sp. NPDC057772 | reverse complement strand
GCCCCCTCCCTCCCTGCAGGGGCGCTCACGCCGGCGCACGCTTGTGTGTGGCCATCCACCAGCGACACTTGGGCGCATGAGCTTCTCGATCCGCACCGGGTCCATCGGCGACGTGGATCGCTGCGTCGATCTGTGGACGCGGGTGATCGTCGCCCGCGACGGGTCGGACGTCGCCGCCGAGGCCATGGAGCGAGCGCACGCGGCGTTCACGGAACCGACCGTACGCTTCGCCGTCGTCGGGTCAGCACCCGACGGCTTCGCGCTCACGCTCACCAGAGACGACGGCGTCGCGCTCCTGTCCCGGCTCTGCGTCGACCCGGCTGTCACCTCACGCGGCATGGGCGCGGCTTTGGTCGCCGACGCCGTCGAGCATGCGCGGGAAGCCGGGTTCCAGCGCATCGAGCTGGATGTCAGAGAGACGAACGTACGCGCCATCGCGCTCTACGAGCGCGCCGGCTTCGCTGCTGCCTCCGAGCCGTGGGCGTACGACGAGGGGGATCGTGTCGTGACGTGGGCTCTCGATCTGACGCCGTCGACGCCGGCGTCGGGACGGCGTTGACGTTCGTCTACGCCGCACCTGCCGATGGCTGTGAGGTCAGTTGTTCGGGCATCGCCTTGCGGTCCGGGCAGAGAACGAGACGGTGTCGAATGCCCAGACGACCAAGTCGTACTGCCCTCCCGCGGCATTCTCGAAACACGTCTCCCCCGCACCGACGTTCACAACGTCCCCGGAGGGCGTGAGGAGCTGACCCTCGACCCAGGAATTGATGATGAAGGTCGTGCCGGCCGGAGCGGTGAAGCGAAACCGGCCCGCTCCTGACGACACGCGCGGTCCACCGGACACAGGGCCGCCATCGAGGGTCGCATCCGTCGTGGCGATCGGCTCCAGCATGTCGCTCACCTCGATTGGATCGAGCTCGTGCGGGACGTAGCGCAGCGTATGTGTGCCGGATTTCGGCAGCCGAAGCACACGGGCGTTTCCGTAGGACGTGCGCACGGTGTAGAGCGTCTCGACCGCAAGACCGTCAGGGTCGAGGAAATAACGGTAGGGAAATGGCCACTGTTCGTACTCAGACACCGTCAGCGTGTACATGTCATCGGCCGCTGCTGGTACGGACGCTTCCAGGATCTGGCCGGGACGGTCCTGGCCAAACGCCAACGTCTTGGACGTCGACGTCCAGATCGTGACCGGTCCCGAGATCCCGTCGTAGACGTGAGAGGTCAACCGATACGTACCCGTCGCCGGCGCACGGAAGACTGACACGCGGTGCTGGTATGGCTCCAGCGTGGCGATCGGGGTGCCGTTGAGCTCGACGTTGACCGTCGAGGCCCGGGCCTCCGCGTTGATGGCGACCGACACCAAGTCACCGGCAGTTGCGGGGAGCGTCAGCGAGGCATTGCGAGTAACGGTGTCGGCGACGAGAGCGCCGATCTGGATCTCCTGGTTCATCGCCAGCGGGACCGGCCGCTGAACGGCGCTGAGGGTGGTGGAGTAGCCACTCAACCGCGGCCCCGAGGGCGAGCTCACCATGCGGAAGCGCCAGCCGTTCGGGCGCCTCTCGACATCGACGCGGTAGCGCCCCGCGGAGTCGGCAACCGCACCGGGCCCTGTCGTGATCCATCGGCTGGTCGCCTGGTCCCAGTGCTGCACGTTGACGGTGGCGTACGCCGGGGCGACGCCCGTCACCCGGGTGATCCAGAGGCGGTCGGACCGGAGGAACACCGAGGTCGTGGCCGTCACCTTCGGGCGCCACGTCACCGTGATGGAGAGCGTCGGTGACGTCGCAGCTCCCTGGCCGAGCTGAGCTGGCTTGTGCACGCGGTAGCGCTGTACTCCCCGTGGCGGCGTGATGCGGAAGGAGAAACGCCGGGTGTCGACGAGTTTCTTGCTCGCCACCCGGCGCCACGCACCGTCGTACCAGCGCTGCAGGTTGACGACGCTGCCGAGCTTCGCCCCCGACGCCGTGCCGCTGATCCGGACCGCCGATCCCTCGCTCACCTTGGAGGCCGATGCGGAGACGGAGATCGTGACGGTCGCGCTCGCCGGCGGCGCCTGCAGGGCGGCGAGGCTGAACATCAGTGACAGAGCGCCCACAACGGTGAGCACCGACTTCCGCATATCTGCTCCTAAAGTCTGGCCCCGAGAAGGCCTGAGCATTAAACCAAGCGCGGGTGACGTCGGCAACGCCTATCTGCACTGCCGCTCGGAACGTCGCGACGCAGAGGAATCCCAGCCGTCGACGCCGCTGTGCGGTAGAGGTTCAGCCCTTCTCCGAGAAGGGCCACCACGGCCGACGCGTGGCGTGACTAGACACGTTCGACCTCACCGGCAGTGGCCTTGGTTGCGCGGGTGCTATGCGGCCGCGCTTGAGGTCCAACTCAGCCAGCCGCTGATGAGCTAGGACCGGTTCGTATACGGACCATGGTCTGCCAGAGACCGTTCGCACGAAAACCGGGGCGCCCACCGCGACATTCTGAAAGTCGGGGTCACCAGTACGCCACCAGTAGATGCGCGCCAACCACTCGAACTCGCCCTCGAGAATCGTGTATCCCCGAAGTGACGGCGCTTCTGAGTGCGGCCGGCTTCCATTGCCCACTAGGCCTTGCCCACGCATGATGTTGGCGGCGCTCCAGACCAAGTCCTCGTCGTCCACACCGCTGCTCGCGGCGTACGCAGCGTCCTCGTCACAATCGTTGCCACCGAACAACGCGAACGTCAGGAGTTGGCGCACGCCGACTGTGTGCGAACTAAACCAACCCTGCCGCCGGGTCGGGTCGACGCGCGGGACGGCGCCGTCTAGGTTCTGCCTTGAGCCGAACAGACATAGGTTGACTTCGGCTCCATTCCATAGGTAAGTCGCTCCGACCATGGCAGCGTGGGGTGTGACGGAACCGCCGACAAGGTCAGCCAGAAACGCGGGGCTGCGTCCACGCAGAAACATCGAAGAAGCGTTCGGGTCCCATCCCCACGGTGCGTGATCGCCGACGATCGCGTCGGCCGCTTCCGCCCAACCGTGTCGAGTCGAAGGGTGCTGTTGCTCTGGATCCCAGGTGATGTCTCCGCCAACGCCGCCGGGCCGTATCGAAAGCGTTGTCTTTGGAGCCCGAGGGGGTGCGCCCTGGTTGTCCTCGATGATCTTCCGAGCCAGTCGTTCGGAGAAGTACAGATAATCACGCACGCCAGGTCTCCTGTCTTGCCCCGATCGATCGCCGCCCATCCAGTGTGTCCTGTTCCCCTTGCCATCGGGTCGTTTCCGATGACCGACAACTCATGGGCGAGTTCTACGATTTCGCACGACGCCAACGCCCGGCTACGCCGAAAGGCTCCTGGCTTGCTGGATGAGCATCCTGAGTGCGCTGATCTGGGTTGTTCGAACGAGACGCGAGGACGGCAGACTCGTTCCCGCGGTCGGGTCGAACGTCCAACGCGGCGAGGCAAATGCCAATTGGTGCCAGACGGCAACGACAGGACCCGAGCCCCATCGCTCCCTCAATCTCTTGCGTCCACGCACGCGCGTAGCAACTATCTCGCGGCCTTCGTGGAGTCCCGCTCACATTTGGCCGGGATCGATCAGGCTGCCGAAATTCTCACGAAGCCACGGCGCCTGGACTCCTGGAGATTGTCGCGGAGTTCGCGCTCAACGACGCTCTCCAAGCGGTCAGGCACCTGGCATCCGCAAGTCGCCCCACCACCTCTGCCATATCCGGCAGGCTGGGAGTCGACGCATCGGAGTTCAGGCGGGACCGCTCGGGTCAACTGAACGCAGAGATCGTGGTCGCACGCGCGACCGATGAGCTTCACCTTGCAACGGTGAGGGTTGGTCATGGCTTGTTCCTCTGGTTAGGCCCGTCTAGGGGGATTTATCCAGAGGCACTACGCTTGCGACTGCACAGGCGGTGACGTAGTTGCCTCTGTATTGGGACGGGCGCTGCAACGCCCGTCCCAACTTCTTTTCTATCCGGTTGTCCCAGGTCGCTCGCGCAACCTGGGGGGTAGTGGGTGAATCCCGACGACGTAATTACAAATCGATCGAAGATTCGCATGCTCGCCGCGCTTTCGGATGCATTGCGTCTCAGTGGGCCATGTCGACGAAGCGGCTGTAGTGACCCTGGAACGCGACGACGAGGTCGCGGGTGGGGCCGTTGCGGTGCTTGGCGATGATGACGTCGGCCTCGCCGGGGCGGGTCGACTCCTTCTCGTAGACGTCGTCGCGGTGGAGGAGGACGACCATGTCGGCGTCCTGCTCCAGGCTGTTGTGGGCCGCGATGCCGTTGACGACAAAGTTGTGGACTCCCATGACCGTGGCGTCATAGACCGGCAGGTCACCGATCGGTTCGACGGACTTGATGGTGTCCCAGTAGACGTCGTTGGTGGCCATCACCTCTAGGTCGGCACTTTCGAGGACCGTCGCGACGTCGGCGAGGCGCTCGCGGCTCGGGGAGTGCCTCCACATCGATGATCCGGAGAACTGGCTGCCCATGGCAGCCGCGAACTCGCGCTGAGTCATCCCCTGGTCCGTGAGGAGGGCACGTACATCTGCCCAGACCTCCTTCGGGACCGTGTCGAGGTTGGTGTTGCCGCGAACATCTCGGATCTTGTCGCCCAGCGCTTCGGCCTTCCGTCCGCGCTCACCGTGGACACCGATCTCATCGATGAAGCGGAGCTGGTTCTCCGTGCCGTAGATCAGGAGGTGCCAACCGTCGCGGTAGCTCTCCTTCGTCGCCTTCTTCACGCGGGTGAAGATGTTGAACCTGCCCAGGAGGCGAGCCAGGTCGTCGACCAGGCGACGGCTGGTCGAGGCGTAGTAGATCCTGCCCTGTGAGGCCTTCTCGTCCCAGCGGACCGAGCCGTCGGTGGCCCAGATGTGGCGGAGGAAGAGACCGACCTGCTCCTTGGGGAGTGCGAAGACCCAGTCGGGAACGAACTTTTCGTGCGAGCGGAGGCCGAAGAGTCCGTCCTCATCGAGCCAGGCGGCGATCGGGTTCCGCTTGCCGTGGGTCAGGCGGTAGGGGGCGGGCAAGCGAAGGGTGGTGACCCGCGCGGCTTCGTAGTCGTCCCTCTTGGGAGTGATGCCGAACCGTCGCTCGGCGGCCTCGGAGACAGCGGTCAGGCTGGCCTCGTCGATGCTGGCGTAGCGGATCGGCTGACGCTTCACGAACGAACCATCGCCGAGGAGATGGGCGAGCAGCACGATCTCGTCGTCATTGCCGCGTCGTTCGTTCAACGGCGGAGGTACGTGGCGGATGGAACCGATGCGGGAGCCTTCGGTCAGCTCAGAGAGCGGCATCCAACCGTCGTAGGTGAGGAACTTGTGGTTGCCCGTCGCCTGGATCCGGCGGCCGGAGGCCAGCGTAAGCTCGAACACCGGTTTGATGCCGCTCGGGAAGGCATGCGTCAACGTGCGCGGAACGAGCTTCAGGCGGTCATCGAGGGCCCAGACAGGTACGTCCTCGGCGCCGGTCTCCAACAGCTCACCAAGAGTGATCTCGGCATTGTTGTCGGCGCGGAGCAGGCGCGTCTCTGCCGTGAGGCAGCCCGACTCACGGAGGTCGGAGACCGCCGGGCGCTTGTCGGCGCGCTGCTCGGAACCACGGTTGAGCTGGGACAGCGCGATGATCGGGACCTCGAGCTCCTTGGCCAGCAGCTTGATCTGGCGGGAGAACTCGGAGACCTCGAGCTGACGGGACTCGACCTTCTTGCCGGAGCTCATCAGCTGGAGGTAGTCGATGACGATGAGCCGGAGGTCGTGGCGCTGCTTGAGCCGTCGGGCCTTGCTCCGGATCTCCATCATCGTCATGTTGGGACTGTCGTCGATGAACATCGGCGCACTGGAGACCTCGCCCATCTTGCGGGCGAGCTTGTTCCAGTCGTCGTCGGACATGTTGCCGTTGCGGATGTGGTTGAGCGGCACCTTCGCCTCGGCGCTCAGGAGACGCATGGTGATCTCCGAGCGGCTCATCTCCAGGCTGAAGAAGACGCTGGTCAGGTTGTTGTGGATCGAGGCCGCGCGGCAGAAGTCCAAGGCGAGGGTTGATTTGCCCATAGCAGGGCGCGCCGCGACGATGATCATCTGACCCGCGTGGAAGCCGTTGGTGAGCTCGTCGAAGTCGGCGAAGCCGGTGGGGACGCCGTAGAGGCCGGCCTCACGGTTGGAGATCGCCTCGATCTCGTCGAGGACGCCGTCCATGATGTCGGCGAGCGGGGAGTAGTCCTCACCCGAGCGCTTGTCGGTGAGCTTGAAGACCTCGGCCTGGGCCTCGTCGACGATGTTGTCGACCTCGCCCTCGCCGGCGTAGCCGATCTGCACGATCTTGGTGCCGGCCTCGACCAGGCGCCGCAGCACGGACTTGTCGCGGACGATCTCGCCGTAATAGGCAGCGTTGGCGGCGATCGGGACGTTGGAGGCGAGGGTGTGCAGGTAGGGAGCGCCGCCGATGCGCTCGAGCTCGCCCTTGCGGCGCAGGTCGTCGGCGACGGTGACCATGTCGGCCGGCTCGCCGCGGCTGTAGAGATCGAGGATCGAGTCGTAGATCGACTCATGGGACGGGCGGTAGAAGTCGGTGCCGCGCAGCGTCTCGGAGACGTCGGCGATGGCGTCCTTCGAGATCAGCATCGAACCGAGGACGGCCTGTTCGGCGGCCATGTCCTGCGGTGGTGTGCGGTCGTTGGCCGCGCGCGGGGCGTTGCCCGGTTCGTAGGCCGCAGGGCCGTCGCCCCACTCCTCGAACGGGGGCTCCGGGAAGTCGCCCGGACCGTCCATCGAACCGGTCTCAGTGACGCTCATTCCCTTGCCCTCCGTGGTCTGCGGACCGTCGTCGCGTGTTCCGTGGTCGATCCGGTCCCACGCTACGGGCGGGCACCGACAGTTTCTGCTCCCACAGATCTGGGCCGACCCTCGACGACACCTCAAGTCTCCGCGACCTTACGTCGCAGACCGCATCGGCGACAGGTGGTTATCCACAGGCCCTGGGGATAACCAGGGGATAGCGGTGGACGACACCCTGGTCAATGTGAACAGCCTGGGGAAGTGCCTGTGCATAACTGGTGCAATGCCCTCGGTAAAGGCCGCTTGACCTGGGGTTTTGCTGTCCATAGGTTGTGGACGGAAGAAAGTACGCTCCCCATTCGTCTTTACCGCCGAGATCGCCGTCCCTGGTTGGGCGTTTTGTCGACATAGCGCCGCAGCGACGTTTTCCACAGGTTTTCCACCTGCCCTGAACAACGCTCCGAGCCGACGGTGTTTAACCTTGTGACCGTGACGACCCCGGCGGATGCGAAGACCTACTCGAAGGCCGACCGCCGAGTGCTCGACAAGGAGATCTGGCGGCTCGCGATCCCCGCCTTTCTGGCCCTCGTCGCCGAGCCGCTGTTCCTCCTGGCCGACTCCGCGATCGTCGGCCACCTCGGCACCCGCGAGCTCGCCGGCCTCGGGGTCGCGGGCGTCGTGCTCCAGTCGATCGTCGGCCTCTGCGTCTTCCTCGCATACGGCACCACCGCATCCGTGGCCCGCCGCATCGGCGCCGGCGACACCGCCGGCGCGCTCCGCCAGGGAATCGACGGGATCTGGCTCGCGGTGATCATCGGGGTCGTCGTCACCGTCCCGGTCATGGTTCTGGCCGAACCGCTCAGCCGGGCGATCGGCGCGGGTGACGACGTGGTCGGCCCGGCGACGACCTATCTCCGGATCGCGGTCCTCGGGGTGACGCCGCTGCTGATGATGCTGGCCGCGACCGGCGTGCTCCGCGGTCTCCAGGACACCAAGACGCCGCTGGTCGCGGCGGTCGTCGCCAACGTACTCAACATCGTGCTCAACCTCGCCCTCGTCTACGGCGCCGGCCTCGGCATCGCCGGTTCAGCGATCGGCTCGGTGATCGCACAGGTGCTGGCGGCCGGGATGCTGACCTACGTCGTGGTGCGCGCCGCCCGCGGCGAGAACGCGCCGCTGCACCCGGATCTCCCTGGGATCCGCGCCGCCGCGCGGGCCGGCGTGGCCCTCGTCGTGCGTACGCTGACGCTGCGCGCGGCGCTGCTGGTCACGACGTACGCCGTCACCCATCTCACCGTCGGCGACCAGGCCGTCGGGCTGGCGAGCCACCAGATCGCCTTCACGCTGTGGACGTTCCTGGCGTTCGTGCTCGATGCGATCGCGATCGCCGCCCAGGCGCTGACCGGGCGGTCGCTGGGGGCCGGGGACATCGGGGAGACGCGGGCCATCACCGCCCGGATGGTGTGGTGGGGCGTCGTGATCGGGGTCGCGGTCGGCGTACTTCTGGCTGCCCTCTCGCCCTTCCTCGGCGCGCTCTTCACCGAGGACCGGGCGGTACGCGAGCTGCTGGTGCCGGTGTTGATCGTGGCGGCAGTCGCACAACCCGTCGCGGGCGTGGTCTTCGTGCTCGACGGGGTGCTCATCGGCGCCGGCGACGGGCGCTACCTGGCGTGGGGCGGGATCTGGACCCTGGTCGCGTACGTGCCGCTCGTCGCTGTGGCCGTCGCCCTGGGCGGCGGGCTGGTGTGGGTGTGGGTCACCTTCGCGATCGGCTTCATGGGGGCGCGCTTCGTCGTGCTGACTCTTCGAGCGCGGAGCGACCGCTGGCTGGTCACCGGGGCCTGAGCGTCAACGACCAGCGAGCGGGCGAACAGCTCGCTCAGGCGTTGCTGGTGACCGCGATCGGGTTGTTGGCCGCGTCGGTGGCGTTGACCGCGTACGTCGCCGCGAAGGAGACCTTGTCACCGTTCGCGATCCCGGCCATACCGCACATGAAGCCCGAGACGTTGGCGAGCGTCAGAGTGGCCTCGCTGCCGGGCAGGGACAGGGTGCCGGACGAGGCACCGTTGGTGTAGTTGCCGGCCACGGACCCGGAGGCCGTGAACGAGCAGCCCGATCCGCTCACCTTGGCCGTGATCCCGCTGATGTTGCCAGCGGTGGTGCCGCTGGCGGTGTCGCCGGTCGCGTTGAGCGCCCAGCTGCCCGAACCGGTGATGGTGAACTCGATCCCCAGCGGGCCGGTGCAGTCGGTGAAGGAGACGCTCGAGCCGTTGAGGGTCGCGATCCCGGTGCCGCTGAGACCCTGGCCCACGGTCGTGGAACCCGAGATCGAGCTGCCGCTGCAGGTGACCGACGTACCGGCGGTCTCGTCGTGGAAGGTGATGTTGCTCCCCTGCGCTCCGAAGGCGACACTCGATCCGGCGGCTGCGGAACCGGCGCTGACGTTGTAGCTCGAGGCGGCGAAGGCTGCTGGTGAGGCGAGGCCGATCGCGACGACGGCCGCGACCGGTGCGACGGTGAATCTGGCCAGCTTGGACATGCTCGACATGACACGCTCCTCTGGTGGTGGGGTCGGCCGAGGGTTCTCGGCCGACGATCACGCTAGAAGCGGCGCGGTGTGTGCGGGCCGGTCCCGACCAGGGACCCGCACTATTTCGTCCATATCAACAACATGTGTCCCGGTTACCTTTCGCCCGGCGTCGCTTCGCGTACGCAGCCTCCGCCCGCCACCGCGGCAGCGCCGAGCGCAGCGCGCGCATCATCGCCAGCCTGAGAGCCGGGTCGTGCAGATCCGGCCCGAGGAGCTCGCGGAGAAGACGTACGCGGTAGGCGGCCGTCGACGGTGGCAGCTTCATCCACACCGCAACATCGGCGGGCCGGTCGACGCCGTTGTGCAGCATCACCTCGAGCGTCTCGCCGAGAATCCACCTGGAGTGCGGCTTGACCTCCTCGAGCTTTCCCAGCACGACTCGGTTGTCATCGGTAGACATGGGGGACCTCCCGAATGGCCGCCAGCGGATCCCCGGCGATCCGCAAAAGAACAGGTTATAGATCCACCCGATGTTTCGATGGGGTTTCGAGACAACCCGTCCCACATACTCGGTTGCGCCGGAACCCGCTTGGCGCGAAGGTCAGCACATGCCTGCTGATCCGAAGACAACGTTGAAGACCTACATCGACGCACGCCGCGAGGCGCTCATCTCCAAGGTCGAGGACCTGCCGGAGCGAGAGGCCCGGATGCCGCGTACGCCGACCGGCACCAACCTGCTCGGCATCATCAAGCACGTCACCGGGGTCGAGGCCGTCTACCTCGGGGCGACCTTCGGCCGCCCGTTCCCGCATCCCGAGGAGCTGGTCTCGGAGGAGGACTACGAGGTCGATCCACAGGCGGACTGGTACGCCACCGAGGACGAGACCACCGAAGGGATCATCGACCGCTACCGTCGCGTCATCGCTCACGGCAACGAGACGATCGACGCGCTGCCGATCGACACCGTCGGCCACGTACCGCACTGGGGCGGTGAGGAGGTCACCCTCCACCAGATGCTGGTGCACCTCTTCGCCGACCTCGCCGGCCACTGCGGCCAGGCCGACATCCTCCGCGAAGAGCTCGACGGCGCGGTCGGTTGGCGCAAGGCCGGCGACAACATCCCCTCGGAGTACGACTGGCCGGGCTACGTCGCGAAGCTCACCGCCATCGCCGAAAAGTTCTGAGCCGGACTCCTCGACGACAACGAACAGGCCCGCCTCCCGAAGGAGGCGGGCCTGTGTGAATCCCTAGATCAAGCGGGGACCACGTTGAGGGCCAGCTTGGCGGACACCTCGTCGTGGAGCTTGACGGAGACCTCGTGGGCACCGAGGGACTTGATCGGGTTGCCCAGCGCGATGGTGCGCTTGTCGATCGACTCGCCGGTGGCCTCGGAGACCGCGGAGGCGATGTCGGCGGCGGTGATGGCGCCGTAGAGGCGGCCGTCCTTGCCGGCGCGGACCTTCACGTTGACCGTGTTGGCCTCGAGCTTGCCCTTGATCTCGGAGGCGTGAGCCTCGTCGCGCACGGAGCGAGCCGCACGCGCAGCCTTGATCGACTCGACCTGCGACTCGGCGCCACGGGTCCAGCGGATGGCGTCGCCACGCGGGATCAGGTAGTTGCGGGCGTAGCCGTCCTTGACCTCGACGACGTCACCGGCGGAACCGAGCCCGGTGACCTCCTGCTGAAGGATGATCTTGGTAGCCATGTCGATCCTCCTCAGCGACCGGTGGAGGTGTAGGGCAGCAGAGCGACCTCGCGCGCGTTCTTGACGGCGATGGCCACGTCGCGCTGGTGCTGGACGCAGTTGCCGGTCACGCGGCGGGCGCGGATCTTGCCGCGGTCGGAGATGAACTTGCGGAGGAGGGTGGCGTCCTTGTAGTCGACACCGGTCGCCTTCTCCTTGCAGAACTGGCAAACCTTCTTCTTAGGCTTGCGAATCACTGCCTTGGCCATTGTGGTGCTTCCTTTCTAGAAGCCCGGCCCCGCCGCGGAGCGGCTTATGGGTTGAGTGCCGGAATGGTTGAGGGATTCGAATATATGGATCTGTTGATCAGAAGGGAGGCTCGTCGTTGCCCACGCCCGGGGTCGCCCACGGGTCGTTGGCCGGCGCGCCGCCGCCCGCGTTGGCGGGCTGCTGCGGAGCCGGCGAGGCCCACGGGTCGTTGCCGGCCGGGGCCTGCTGGCCACCACCCTGGGGGCCGCCGTAGCCGCCGCCCTGGTTGTAGCCACCGCCCTGGTTGTAACCGCCGCCGCCACCCTGGCCGCCGGACTGCCGGCTGGTCTTGGTGACCTTGGCGGTCGCGTAGCGGAGCGAGGGGCCGATCTCGTCGCACTCGAGCTCGAAGACAGTGCGCTTCTCGCCCTCACGCGTCTCGTAGGACCTCGACTTCAGGCGGCCCTGGGCGACGACACGCATGCCGCGCTGCAGGGACTCGGCGACGTTCTCAGCGGCCTGGCGCCAGATCGAGCAACGCAGGAAGAGGGTCTCCCCGTCCTCCCACGAGTTGGTCTGCCGGTTGAAGCTGCTGGGCGTCGAAGCGATCGTGAAGTTGGCCACCGCTGCACCGGACGGCGTGAAGCGAAGCTCCGGGTCGTCGGTGAGGTTGCCGATCACGGTGATGACGGTGTCGCCTGCCATGAGATCTCCCTTGAGTCTGATCTGGGTGTCGGTGTCGGTTCAGGAGCTGTTTCCCGTGTGGGCCCAACATAGGGCCCCGCACCGACATTTTCCGACGGTGACATCCGCGTCACTTGGACGGGCGGATGACCTTCGTACGCAGGATCTGCTCGTTGAGGCCAAGCTGGCGGTCGAGCTCCAGAACGGTCTTCGGCTCGGCGGTCAGGTTGACGACGGCGTAGATGCCCTCGGCGTTCTTGTTGACCTCGTAGGCCAGACGGCGACGTCCCCAGACGTCGACGTTCTCGACGGTGCCACCATCGTTGGTGACGACCTTCAGGAACTTGTCAAGGGTCGGGGCGACGGTGCGCTCGTCGAGGCTGGGCTCGAGGATCACCATTACTTCATAGGCGCGCATAGCGTTCTCCACCTCCTACGGACTCGGCGGCCATGGTCTCTCCATGGCAGGAGGGCTGATGCGATGTCCCGTCTCCATCTGTGAAGAGGGACGCGTCAGCGTATCAACCAGCGGAACCCTCGACCGAATCCCCGGCCTCGACCGTGAACGGCACCGTGATCACCTCGCCGTCGCCCAGCCGGAACTGGGCCCAGAGGCGGTAGAGACCGGCCTTCGGTACGTCCAGGTGCAGCCCGAGCTCGGGGCCGAACGTGGCCCCGGGGACCGCCAGCTCGTCGCCCTCGGCGTGACCGTGCACGAACGTCTCGCCGTCCGCGCTCATGACCACGACGTGGCCGGCGGCACCGAGATACGGTTGTAGATCGTCGACAATCTTCCCACTGCTGTCCTCGAACCGGAAGTGCAGATCGCCCTGCTGGTCGGCGACCAGCGTGCCTTCGAGCGTGACGGTGAGATTGTCGACAGTCGACGATCTCGGGCTCGCCTCGAGCGGGACGGCCGGGGGCTGCGTACCGTCGATCGTGAGCTGCTGGCGGTCGAGGACGTCGGCGATGTCGGCGCGCCGGCGGAACTCGGTGTCGACGCGGTAGGTGCCTCCGGCGGGGAAGGTCACGTCGGTCTCGAGCTCGCCCGGGCGGCCGGTCGGCTCGGCGTGCAGGTGGCGGAACCAGGAGAGGTCCGCACTGGTCACGATCACGTGCATCCAGGCCTGGTGGGTGCGGCCGAGGTCGGACACCGGCTCGCCGGTCGCGGCGTCCGTGACGAGGAAGCGGAGCCCGCCGTCCCGCCGGGTGATGGCCACGTCGATGCCGGCCTCCTCCGAGGCGACCGGGGCGAGGTCGACCTCGTGCATCTCGCTCATCGACGGGCGCATCGGGCTCATCCCCTGCGCCCACTCCAGGATGCCGTTCATGCCCCGCTGAGCCGGCTCGGTGCGCGACAGGTAGGTCAGCGCGGCGCCGATCGAGAGCGCGACCACGGCCGTGACCAGCAGATATCCACCGTCACGAACCTTGGTGACGAAGCCACGCCCGGCGTACGCCTCGGGGGTATCAGGACGCCGGAAGCCGCGCAGGCGCAGGGCGTTGGTGACCACGCTGACCGAGCTCATCGCCATCGCGGCGCCGGCGAGGACCGGGTCGAGAAGGGCGAGCGCGGCGACCGGGATGAGCAGCACGTTGTAGGCGAACGCCCAGAACAGGCCCTGCTTGATCGTCGCAACCGTGCGGCGGGAGAGCGCCAGCGCGGTCACCACGCCCCGGAGGTCGCCGCCGACCAGGGTGATGTCGGAGGCGGCCAGGGCGACGTCGGTGCCGGTGCCGATCGCGATCCCGACGTCGGCCTGGGCCAGCGCCGGGGCGTCGTTGATCCCGTCGCCGACCATCGCGACGACCTTGCCCTCGTCCTGGAGCTGCTGGATGCGGGCGAGCTTCTGCTCGGGCAGGAGACCGCCGGCGGCGTGGCGTACGCCGACCTCGTCGGCCACCTTCGCCACCGTCGCGGCCGCGTCGCCGCTGAGGATGTGCACCTCGACGCCCGACTCCTCGAGCAGGCGCACGGTCTCCTTGGCCTCGTCGCGGACCTGGTCTTCGACGCGGATCGCCCCGGCGTACGCACCGTCCACCGCGACCAGGACCGAGCCGTTGTCGGCGGCCTCGATGCCCTCCTCGGCCAGCATCGCCGCGTTGCCGACGACCACCCGGCGTCCGTCGACAACGGCACTGATCCCGCGTCCCGGATGGGCTTCGAATGCCGAGACGTCAGGCACGCCGGCCGAGACGTCACGTACGTCGGTCGAAAGGTCGCTCGCGCCGGCCGAGACGTCACGGGGTGACTTCTCGGCCGACGCAACTGACGCTTCGGCCGACGCGGGTGACGCCTCGGCTCGGGTGCGGAGCGCGGTCGCGAGGGGGTGGTCGCTGCCGGTCTCGGCGGCCGCTGCGACCCGGACCAGAGCGTCCGGCGTCCAGCCGGCGGCCGGGGCGATCTCGGAGACCTCGGGCTTGCCGTGGGTGATGGTGCCGGTCTTGTCGAAGACGATGGCGGTCACCGAGCGGGCGCGTTCGAGGGTCTCTCCCGAGCCGACCAGCACGCCGAGCTCGGCGGCGCGTCCGGCGCCGACCATGACGGCGGCCGGCGTGGCCAGGCCCAGGGCACAGGGGCAGGCGATGATGAGGACGGCGATGGCCGCGGTGACGGCGCTGGTGAGTCGCTCGGCGTCGGGGCCGAGGACCAGCCAGCCGACGAAGGTGAGCGCGGCGACGACCAGGACGGCGGGCACGAACACCTCGGAGACCCGATCGGCCAGGCGCTGCAGCTTGGTGCCGGAGCCCTGGGCCGACTCGACCATCGCGATGATCTGCGCCAGCGTCGTCTCGGAGCCGACCGCGGTCGCCTCGATCTCGAACGAGCCGGTCTGGTTGATGGTCGCGCCGATGACGATGTCGCCCTCGGCCTTCCGCACCGGGTCGCTCTCACCGGTGAGCATGGACTCGTCGACGTAGGAGGCACCGGCGACGATGCGGCCGTCGACCGGGATCTTCTCCCCGGCGCGGACGCGGATCCTGTCGTCGACCTGCAGGTTCGCAACCGGGACCGTGACGTCGCGACCGTTGCGGACGACCGTGGCCGTCTCCGGCATCAGTCCGACGAGGGCCTTGACCGCGTCAGCCGTACGCGACTTGGCCCGTGCCTCCAGCCAGCGGCCCATCAGCACCAGCGCGACGATGACCAGAGAGGTCTCGAAGTAGAGGTGGAGCGGCAGGCCCCACGCCTCGGCTTGCCGCATCCAGAGGGTCACGAAGGCGCTGTAGGCGAAGGCGATGCCGGTGCCGAGCGTGACCAGGGTGTTCATGTCGACGGAGCCGTGACGGATGCCCCGCACCGCCGCGACGTAGATGTCGCGGCCCGCCCACCACTGGGTGATCGCGGCGACCACGAGCACGATCGACATGACCGGCTCCATAGCGTTGACCGGGAGGGGGACGTACATCAACGCCATCAGGCCGAGCCCCACCGCCAGGGCCGTGATCCACCGCCGCTTGAGCTGGACGAGCTCTGTCTCGCGGCGTACGTCCCGATCGTCTTCGTCTGTCGAAGGCTCCTGCGGATTGTCGACAGTCGACGATCGCAGGACCGCCTGATAGCCCGCCTTCTCGATGGCGGCGCTGATCTCGGCGAGGTCGGTGCGGGTGGGATCGAAGTGGACCAGCGCGGTCTCGGTGGCGAGGTTGACGTTGGCGTCCTCGACACCTTCGACGCGGCTGATGGCCTTGGTGACCCGGCGCACGCAGCTCGCGCAGGTCATACCCTCGATCTCGAGCTGCTGCTCCGTGGGAGTGGCGGTGGGGCTCATGGTGATCAGGCCAGCGAGTAGCCGGCCTCTTCGACGGCCGCGCGGATGGCGTCGTCCGAGATCGGCTCGGAGGAGGTGACGGTGACGTTGCCGGAGGCCAGGTCGACGTCGACGTTGCTCACGCCGGCGATCTCGGTGACCTCCTCGGTGACGGAGGCGACGCAGTGGCCACAGGTCATGCCGACGACGGTGAAGTTCTGGGTGCTCATGAGACTCTTCCTAGGGTTGTTGGATTGTTGACAATCAGGACCGCACAAGGCGAGCGATGGCGGCGGAGGCCTCGGCGAGCTTCTCGTCCGCCTCGGTGCCGCCGCTCTGGACCGCGCCGGCGACGCAGTGACCGAGGTGCTCGTCGAGCAGCCCGAGAGCGACCGCCTGGAGCGCCTTGGTGGAGGCGGAGATCTGGGTGAGGATGTCGATGCAGTAGGCCTCGTCCTCAACCATCCGCTGCAGCCCGCGCACCTGGCCCTCGATGCGCTTGAGGCGCTTGAGATAGGCCTCTTTGTTCTTGTTGTGAAGGTATCCGTGATCCGCGTGGCCTTCGTGCCCGCTGTGCTCGTCCATAGCGACTACCATACCCCCGTAAGGTATGAAGTCAACCCCGAGGAATGTCGGTGCCGCGTCCTAGACTGGGCCCATGGCTGTTGCGATCGGTGCCCACGTAGACCAGACCGACCCCGTCGCCGAAGCGACCGCGCGCGGGGCGAGCCTCGTGCAGTTCTTCCTCGGCGACCCGCAGTCCTACAAGGGCCCCGTGGTGACGTACGCCGACGGCGCGGCAGCGCTCAAGGCCCGCGCCGAGGAGGCCGGCGTCGACCTCTACGTCCACGCGCCCTACATCATCAACGTCGCCACGACGAACAACCGGATCCGGATCCCGAGCCGCAAGCTCCTCCAGCAGCACATGGACGCCGCGGCCGAGGTCGGCGCCAAGGGCCTGATCGTCCACGGCGGTCACGTCAACAAGGACGACGACCCGGCCAAGGGCTTCGACAACTGGCGCAAGGCGATCGAGGCGACCGACCTCAAGATCCCGCTGCTGATCGAGAACACCGCCGGCGGCGACAACGCGATGACGCGCTACCTCGACCGGATCGCCGGCGTCTGGGAGGCCATCTCCACCGCCGAGGGCGCGGACAACGTCGGCTTCTGCCTCGACACCTGCCACGCCCACGCCGGCGGCAACCCGCTCGAGACGGTGGTCGAGGACGTCCGCAAGATCACCGGCCGCATCGACCTGGTCCACTGCAACGACTCCCGCGACGAGTTCGACTCCGGCGCCGACCGCCACGCCAACTTCGGCGCCGGCCGCATCGACCCCGAGCTGCTCGCGGGCGTGGTCCGCGACGCCGGTGCCCCGGTCATCTGCGAGACCCCGGGCGGAGCGGCGGAGCACACCAGCGACTTCGCCTGGCTCCGCGAGCGAATCTGACCGATTCTCACCG
This sequence comes from Nocardioides sp. NPDC057772, assembly GCF_042798075.1. Lineage (NCBI taxonomy): Bacteria > Bacillati > Actinomycetota > Actinomycetes > Propionibacteriales > Nocardioidaceae > Nocardioides > Nocardioides sp. NPDC057772. The sequence continues at coordinate 3,622 of NZ_JBHVKN010000081.1, read as the reverse complement.
AATCTTCACTTCTGTCAGCCGAGTCTTGAGTTCTGGCGGACGAAACGACACATTGGTCCGCCACAACCGAAGATTCGTTCGCCACAACTGCGGTCTCGCTCGCCAAAGGTGAAGATTCGGCTGAGAATCAGACCACCCAGCGGGACTGTCAGCTATGACCCATCAGGGCCATTGACATAGGCTTTTTTGAATGAGTTCGAACTGGCGCGCCGATGTTCAAGGTCTCCGTGCCGTCGCTGTCGGTCTGGTGATCGCAGGACACGCGGGACTCTCCGGGTTCGAGGGTGGATTCGTCGGAGTCGACGTCTTCTTCGTCCTCTCCGGGTTCCTGATCACCACCCTGCTGCTGCGTGAGACCGACCGCAGCGGCACGGTCAGCATCAGCCAGTTCTATGCCCGACGCGCCCGACGGATCCTCCCGGCGGCGACCGCGACGATGCTGGTCGTCCTCACCTACAGCGCCATCGTCCTGCCCCAGACACGCACCGACCAGATCGCGAGCGACGCGGGCTGGGCGGCGGTCTTCCTGGCCAACGTCCACTTCGCCGGCGAGGCCGTCGACTACTTCAACAACGCCGCGCCGTCGCCGTTCCAGCACTACTGGTCGCTCTCGGTCGAGGAGCAGTTCTACGTCGTCTGGCCGCTGCTGGTGCTCGCGGTCGCGCTCTGGATCCCGAAGCACCACCGGCGCCGGGCGATCACCGCGCTCGCCGCCCTCGTGGCGGTGGTCAGCCTCGCCTGGTCGCTGCACGTCACCGCCACCGACCCGACCACGGCCTACTTCTCCACCCCTGCCCGGGCGTTCGAGCTCGCCGCCGGCGCGCTGCTCGCCTGCGTCGCGGGGCGCCTGACGCACATCAAGAAGCCGTACGCCGCAGCCCTCGGCATCGCCGGCGTCGCGACGCTCGCCTACGCCACCACGAGCTTCAGCGAGGAGACCCACTTCCCGGGCTGGCACGCGCTGGTCCCGGTGCTCGCCACCGTTGCTCTCCTGGTCGCGGGCCCCGCGACCCCGACCGGCTGGCTGCTCTCCAAGCAGCCGCTGCGCTACCTCGGTGACATCTCGTTCAGCCTCTACCTGTGGCACTGGCCGATCCTGATCCTCGCACCCGAGGTGATCCCGGGCGGGGGCGTACGCCAGCTGCTGATCATGCTGGCGCTCATCCTGGCTGCCTCCGCGGCGAGCTACCACTGGATCGAGATGCCGTTCCAGCGCCACAAGATCCCGCACCTCACCAAGGGCCGCCGCGCGCTCGCCCTCTGGCCCGCCGCCGCTGCGCTCGCGCTGGTCGCGGGCACGAGCTCCCAGGCGTACGCCGGCTATCAGGTGGACGTCGCCAAGGCCAACGCCGAGGAGTGGTTCAAGGAGAACCCCGACGTCCTCGAGACCGACGACAAGCCGGTCACCGGCGTGCTGAAGACGACGATCGAGGCCGCCGAGGACGGCGCGCCGCTGCCGCCGGAGGCCAAGTTCGACGCCAGCGACTCGTGGGCCGAGCGGGGCGGCTACTGCTACGCGGGCTACGGCGAGACCGAGCTCGACGGCGACTGCGTCTACGGCGACGGCAAGGCCGACCGCACCGTCGCCGTGGTCGGCGACTCCCACATCGGGATGTGGCTGCCCGCGCTCGACACCCTCGCCGAACGCCAGCACGTGAAGCTGGTTCCGTACGTGAAGCTCGGTTGCGCTGCGTACGGGGTCAAGCAGAAGTCCTCGAAGATGACCGTCGAGGAGTGCGAGGACTTCCGCAAGTGGACCAACGAGCAGATCGCCGAGCTCGACCCCGACACGATCGTCGTCGGCGCTCGCGGCATGCTCGACATGGAGGAGCGCGACGGCGTCTCGACCGAGGAGCAGTGGCGCCAGGGCGTACGCGACGGCGTCCGGTCCTTCGAGAAGATCACCCCTGACGTACGCGTCTTCGCCGATGTCCCCGCGGTCGACAACGACCCCGGCGAGTGTCTCTCCGACGCCCGCAACCTCCTCGAGGACTGCGTCGTGAAGGCCGACGGCACCGAGGTCGACTCCAACGAGGTGACCCAGGAGGCGCTCGAGGGCACGGAGGCCACGTACGTCGACATCGTCGACCTGGTCTGCACCGAGCGGTGCCCGCTCGTCGTCGGCGATGTCGTCACCTACTACGACGACTCGCACATCACCGCGACCTGGGTCGACCGGGTCACCCCGGCCCTCGGCAAGCGCCTCGGCCGGCTGGACCGTTCCGCGTAGAACACATTTCAGTTCTGCGCTCGCGCAACCATTGCCGTCGCGCTGCGGGCACGGGACAATCGAAAGTTGCCGGGCGGGGCAGTCAAGTCCCCTCACCGCCCCGCCCGGCCTACGCCCCCGGCCCCCGTTTGGGCCGCCTGGCGCGGGTTGGGCATCCCCCTCGTGCCCAACCCCCGCAGCGGCCCCGAACCGCTGGCCCTCCCCCGAAGGCCGCGGCGTCAGCATCCGAACCGAGTTCCCCCGAATCTCGGCCCGGACAGCCCCAAGGAGTACGCGCCGATTGCGCTGATACGTGCGAGTCGAGAAAAAGTTCTGACGATTTCCCGTCGTGGCGGGCGAGTGCATCTGAAATGCTGGCGTAGGCCGCTGCAGCGAGGCCGGGCTCGACCCACAGACCTGCATATGGCCAAGCCCCGGACCTGCGTATTGCCGCACGATCCGCCTGCAGGCGGCCGCGGCGTCAGCGACCTTCAGGTCCGAGCCGATGAGGGCGTACGACCCCTAGGAGTGCAGCGCACGCCAGGTGTGATCTCCGCTCCTTGGGTCGGAAGAAGCACGCCTTGGAGCGATAGTTGACGCAGGGACTCTTCCCCCCCCCGTTCAAATCCCACTACCGTACGGCGGGTGCCAGGCCCCGGAATGCTCACGCTGATGATGCTGCCAGCAGTCATCGGCCTCATCGTCGTCGCCCGCCCGAACGTCGCGACCTCTCTGACGAAACTGCAAGGAGTCTGGCTGATTGCCATCGCGGCCGTGCTCCAGTTCGTGCAGAACAACGGGTGGTGGCCCGAGGAGTTCCCGGAGGCGACCGAACGACGTCTCTACGCAGTCCTGGTTGTCTGTGTCGCGGTTGGTTTCTGCTGGCTGAACCGATCGTTCTCATCTAGCCGAGCGGGCCTCTGGGCCCTGTGGTTGATCCCACTGGGCACAATGTCGAACGCCATTCCGATCGCAGCACTTGGAGCAATGCCCTACAGCCTTTCTGGCGCGCGGCTCGCCGGATACTCGGACGCAGAGTTGGTCACTGACGCCCCTGGCTACATCCGCCTTGGAGATGTATCCCAGCTTTGGACCCCGCTCGCGGACCTTCTCCCGATCCCCATTCTGATGAAGGTTCTCAGCATCGGCGACCTGTTCCTGTTCGCCGGTCTCGTCCTCTTGGTGATCGCCTGCTCGCGACCGACCGCGGAGCGCGGGTCGGAAGCCGTCACTGCTCCTGGCGGGGCCTCCCAGACGTCGGTGTGACCTATCACCGATTCGTTCTCTACCCCACGAGAGGAGGAACCGATGTCGATCAACGACCTGAAATCCCGTATCTACCTCGCCGGCGCAACCATCGTGCCGACTGCACTGGCGGTCTACGCGCTCGCAGCACCTCACAACGACCCGCAC
>NZ_JBHVKN010000080.1:14083-21416 GCF_042798075.1 Nocardioides sp. NPDC057772 | reverse complement strand
CGAGACGTCACCCCGGTCGGCCGAGACGTCACCCCGGTCGGCCGAGACGTCACCCGCTGACCTCTCGGCCGACCGCACCGACGCCTCGCCCGACGTGGGTGACGCCTCGGCAGAATGTGAGTGACGTTTCGGCGCGCGGCGCTGACGCCTCGGCCGGATCCGATAGCGTGGCCGCGCCATGTTGGATCACATCAAAGGCTTCGTCCAGGGAGTCGTCCTCGCGCCCATCGTCCGGCTGTTCGTGGCGCTGAAGATCAGCCCCGACGCCGTCACGCTCGTCGGCACCATCGGAGTAGCGGTCGGGGCGCTGGCGTTCTACCCGCGCGGCGAGCTGCTGGCCGGCACGATCTTCATCACCTGCTTCGTCTTCAGCGACCTGATCGACGGAGCGATGGCGCGTGCCGTCGGCCGGACGAGCAAGTTCGGCGCCTTCTGGGACTCCACCCTCGACCGGATCGGCGACGGTGCCGTCTTCGGCGGCCTGGCGCTCTACTTCGCCGGGCCGGGTGACTCCGACCTCTACCTCGCGCTGACCCTGTGGTGCGTCGTGATGGGCGCGGTCACCTCCTACGCCCGCGCTCGCGCGGAGTCGCTCGGGTTCACCGCCAACGTCGGCATCGCCGAGCGCGCCGACCGTCTCGTCCTGGTGCTGGTGATGACCGGCTTCGCCGGCATCTTCTCCCTCGACCTCCTCATCTACATCGCGCTGTGGATCCTCGCCGTCGCCTCGACCGTCACCGTCGGCCAACGTGTCTGGACGGTGCGCCGCCAGGCTCTTGCCGAGGAGGCGGCGTCGTGACGGCGCCGTCAGAGGCAGACGTACGCCTGGCCGCGGAGCTCGTCCGTGGCGCCGGCGCGCTCGCCGCGAAGATGCGCAGCGCCGGTATCGGCGACTCGATCGAGACCAAGACCTCGGTCTCCGACCTGGTCACCGCCGCCGACAAGGCCGCCGAGAAGGCGATCGTCGACCGGCTCGCGTCCGAGCACCCGGGCGACGGCGTCCTGGGTGAGGAGGGCTCGGCGCGCGAGTCGACCACCGGCCGGGTGTGGACCATCGACCCGGTCGACGGCACCTACAACTTCGTCCGCGGCCTCGACTGGTGGTGCTCCGCGCTGGCGCTGACCGACGGGGACGACCTCGTCCTGGGAGCCGTCTACTCACCGGCCGAGGACGCCGTCTACGTCGGCGGCCCGGAGCTGCCCACCACCCGCAACGGCCTCCGTCTGGACGCCGTGCTCGACACCCCGCTCGCCCTGGCCTGCCTGACGACCTACCTCCACCCGGCCAAGCTGAGGCATCCGGTCGGCGAGGCCTACGTCCGTGTCGCGAGCCAGGCCGCATCGATCCGGATCCTCGGCTCCGGGTCGATGGACCTCACCGCCATCGCCCAGGGCAAGCTCCACCTCTTCTGCCAGCACTCCGTCCCCGACTGGGACCGTCTCCCCGGCGCCGCGCTCGTCCTCGGCGCCGGCGGCGCGACGGCCCAGGTCGAGGCGGGCGGCGTCCTGTGGTCCCTGGCCGGGGCCCCGGCAGCGGTGGCCGAAGCGGTGGAAGCACTGGCCTCCTGAGTGGCCTCCCAGCAGTCCACTTCGGGAACAGTGGCCTGACCAGGCCTTTCCGAGGGTGGCGTACGTCCCTTCCCGACTTACGATCGCCGCATGGCGACAAGCACGAATGAGACGGGAACCTCGCGCGTCAAGCGAGGCATGGCGGAGATGCTCAAGGGCGGCGTGATCATGGACGTGGTCACCCCCGAGCAGGCGAAGATCGCCGAGGACGCCGGGGCGGTGGCGGTGATGGCGCTCGAGCGCGTCCCCGCCGACATCCGCGCCCAGGGCGGCGTGAGCCGGATGTCCGACCCCGACATGATCGACGGCATCATCGAGGCCGTCTCCATCCCGGTCATGGCCAAGGCCCGCATCGGCCACTTCGCCGAGGCGCAGGTGCTCCAGTCCCTGGGCGTCGACTACATCGACGAGTCCGAGGTGCTGACCCCGGCCGACTACGAGAACCACATCGACAAGTGGGCCTACACCGTGCCGTTCGTGTGCGGCGCGACCAACCTCGGCGAGGCCCTGCGCCGCATCACCGAGGGCGCGGCGATGATCCGCTCCAAGGGCGAGGCCGGCACCGGTGACGTGTCCAACGCCGTCACCCACATGCGTACGATCCGCAAGGAGATCCGCCGCCTCGGCGCGCTCGCCGAGGACGAGCTCTACGTCGCGGCCAAGGAGCTCCAGGCGCCCTACGAGCTCGTCAAGGAGGTCGCCGCCAACGGCAAGCTCCCGGTCGTGCTCTTCACCGCCGGCGGCATCGCCACCCCGGCCGACGCCGCGATGATGATGCAGCTCGGCGCCGAGGGCGTCTTCGTCGGCTCCGGCATCTTCAAGTCCGGCAACCCCGCCCAGCGCGCCGAGGCGATCGTCAAGGCGACCACCTTCCACGACGACCCCGACGTGATCGCCAAGGTCTCCCGCGGCCTCGGTGAGGCGATGGTCGGCATCAACGTCGACGAGCCGGCTCGCTCGATCCAGTTCGCGGAGCGCGGCTGGTGACCACGGTCGGCGTACTCGCCCTCCAGGGCGACGTCCGCGAGCACCTCGCCGCCCTCGACCGCCTGGGGGTGAAGGGAACGTCCGTACGCCGCCGCGAGGAGCTGGACGCGTGCGACGCTCTGGTCCTCCCGGGCGGTGAGTCGACGGCGATGTGGCGTCTGGCCCGTACGTTCGAGCTGCTCGACCCGCTCCGCGAGCGGGTCCGGGGCGGGATGCCGACGCTCGGCACCTGCGCCGGCATGGTCCTCCTGGCGGACCGCCTCCTCGACGGGGCGGAGGGTCAGGAGACCATCGGCGGGCTCGACATGACGGTCCGGCGCAACGCCTTCGGGCGGCAGACGGAGTCGTTCGAGACCGACCTCGAGGTCGCCGGGCTGGAGGGCACCGTCCACGGCGTCTTCATCCGCGCCCCCTGGGTCGAGGAGGTCGGCTCCGGGGTCGAGGTGCTGGCGAGCGTGGACGGTCACCCCGTCGGCGTACGTCAGGACCAGCTGATGGCCACCAGCTTCCACCCCGAGGTCAACGCCGACGACCGGCTGCACCGGCTGTTCCTGGACACCTGCTGCTGACGGTGCGGCGCGCCACGTAGTTAGAATGGGCACCTGCTGCCCTGTGACGACTCCGGTGGCGGCTCGACAGGCTTGACAAAGCACAGCGACGACGCGGGGCAAAGGACGGTTTTCAGATGAGCGGCCACTCCAAGTGGGCAACGACCAAGCACAAGAAGGCGGCGATCGACGCCAAGCGCGGCAAGCTCTTCGCCAAGCTCATCAAGACGATCGAGATCGCGGCCAAGACCGGCGGTCCCGACCCGGCCGGAAACCCGACGCTCTACGACGCGATCCAGAAGGCCAAGAAGCAGTCGGTCCCCAACGACAACATCGACCGCGCGGTCAAGCGCGGCGGTGGGCTCGACGGTGGTGGGGTCAGCTACGACACGATCATGTACGAGGTCTACGGCCCCCAGGGTGTCGCTCTCCTCATCGAGTGTCTGACCGACAACCGCAACCGGGCGGCCATGGAGGTCCGCACCGCGGTCACCCGCAACGGCGGCACCATGGCCGACCCGGGCTCGGTGAGCCGCCTCTTCGACCGCAAGGGCGTCGTCGTGGTGGCGAAGGCGCAGGAGGGCAAGGAGGTCACCGAGGACGACCTCCTCGAGGCCACCCTCGACGCCGGCGCCGAGGACGTCAACGACCTCGGTGAGTCCTTCGAGATCGTCTCCGACCCCTCCGACGTGGTCGCGGTCCGCACCGCGCTGCAGGACGCCGGGATCGACTACGAGTCCGCCGAGGTCCAGTTCGTGGCCTCCATGGACATCCCGGTCGCCGACGCCTCGGCCGCCGAGAAGGTCTTCAAGCTCATCGACGCCGTCGACGACCTCGACGACGTGCAGAACGTCTTCTCCAACGCCGACGTCCCCGACGAGGTCATGGAGACCGTCGACGCCTGACCCAACCGCGCCGAATCGTCAGTTGTGGGCGACGAAACTCTACTTTCGTCGCCCCAACTGCATTCTCGGCCAAGGCGTGTCAGGGGCCGAGGAGGCAAGCCATGGTCTGTACGCTACGAACAGGCGTTCGATCGGACGAAGGAGTGGTGGCGTGCGGGTGCTTGGGATCGACCCCGGCCTGACCCGGTGCGGGATGGGCGTGGTCGACGGCTCGCTCGGCCGGCCGCTGTCGATGGTGGACGTCGGCGTGATCCGTACGTCCTCCGACCTTCCCGTCTGGGAGCGGCTGGTGACGATCGAGAAGGGGATCGACGCCTGGATCGAGGAGCACCGGCCCGACGCGGTCGCGATCGAGCGGATCTTCGCGCGCTCGAACGTCTCCACGATCATGGGTACGGCCCAGGCCAGCGGCCTCGCCATGGTCTGCGCCGCGCGGCGCGGTCTCCCGGTGGCCCTGCACACGCCTTCGGAGGTCAAGGCCGCGGTCTCCGGCAACGGCCGCGCCGACAAGGCGCAGGTCACCGCCATGGTGACCCGGATCCTGCGGCTCACGACGCCGCCGAAGCCGGCCGACGCCGCCGACGCGCTCGCGCTGGCCATCACCCACCAGTGGCGCGGAGGCGCCCAGAACCGCATCGAAGCCGCGGTGGCCGCGGCAGGGAAGGTACGTAGATGATCGCGTCCGTGCGCGGCAAGGTCGCCGCCGTGAGTCTCTCCACCGCCGTCGTCGAGGTCGGCGGCATCGGCATCGAGCTGCTCTGCACCCCCAACACGCTGGCCACGCTCCGCACCGGCGAGGAGGCGCACCTGCCGACCAGCCTGGTCGTGCGCGAGGACTCGCTGACCCTCTTCGGGTTCACGGACACCGACGAGCGCACGCTCTTCGAACTTCTTCAGACCGCCTCCGGTGTCGGCCCGAAGCTCGCCCAGGCGATGCTCGCGGTCCTCTCGCCCGACGGCATCCGGCTCGCCATCTCCACCGAGGACGCCAAGACCCTGACCAAGGTCCCCGGCATCGGCCAGAAGGGCGCCCAGCGCGTCATCCTCGAGCTGAAGGACCGGATCGGCGCCCCGACGGGCAATGCCACCGCCCCCGCCGCCGTCCAGCAGGGCGCCGCGCCGTGGCGCGACCAGGTCACCGAGGCTCTCGTCGGGCTCGGCTACAGCGCCAAGGACGCCGACAAGGCGGTTGCCGCCATCGAGCCCGAGGCCGGCGACCAGGCCAACATCTCGCTGCTGCTCCGGGCGGCGCTGCGCACCCTGTCGAAGGCATAAGGCCACATGCACGAGGACGACCTGAGGGCCAACGAGGACGACTACTTCTCCTCGCTCACCATCGCCGAGGCCGACGGCGACGACCGGGCCGTCGAGGCCGCGCTGCGCCCCAAGAGCCTTGACGAGCTGATCGGCCAGCAGCGCGTCCGCGAGCAGCTCAGCCTCGTCCTGGAGGCGGCGCGGCAGCGTGAGAGAGCCCCCGACCACGTACTCCTGTCCGGGCCGCCGGGACTCGGCAAGACGACCCTGGCGATGATCATCGCCGCGGAGATGTCTGCGCCGCTGCGGATCACCTCCGGCCCGGCGATCACCCACGCCGGCGACCTGGCGGCGATCCTGAGCGGCCTCAACGAGGGCGAGGTGCTCTTCGTCGACGAGATCCACCGGATGAGCCGTCCTGCCGAGGAGATGCTCTACCTGGCGATGGAGGACTTCCGGGTCGATGTCGTCATCGGCAAGGGACCGGGCGCGACCGCGATCCCGATCGACCTGCCGCCGTTCACGCTGGTCGGCGCGACCACCCGAGCGGGCCTCCTGCCGGGCCCGTTGCGGGACAGGTTCGGCTTCACCGGCCACCTGGAGCTCTACGACCCACAAGACCTCGAGCTGATCGTGCGCCGCTCCGCGGGGCTGCTCGACGTCACCCTTCGCGACGACGGCGCCGCCGAGATCGCCGGCCGCTCCCGCGGCACCCCGCGCATCGCCAACCGCCTGCTGCGCCGCGTACGCGACTACGCGCAGGTCAAGGCCGACGGCACGGTCACCCAGGAGGTCGCCCAGAAGGCTCTGGACCTCTACGAGGTCGACCCGCTCGGCCTGGACCGTCTCGACCTGGCCGTCCTCGACGCGCTCTGTCGCCGCTTCGGAGGCGGCCCGGTGGGCATCTCCACCCTCGCCGTCGCGGTGGGGGAGGAGCGCGAGACGGTCGAGGAGGTCGCCGAGCCGTTCCTGGTGCGGAGTGGTTTCCTGGCGCGTACGCCCCGGGGCCGTGTCGCGACCCCGGCGGCCTGGGAGCACCTCGGGCTGCCGGTGCCGGCCAGCGCCGAGGCGGCTGCCTGGTCGAAGGACACGCTTTGGGATGAGGCCTGATTCACAGTCCCAACCAGGTGCCTGGTTAGACTTGCACGTCGCCGTGCGCTTGCCGGCCACCACTCAGACTGTCGGAGCCGAACCCCCGTGGAATTCCTTCCTTTTATCGTCATCATCGTCCTGTTCTACTTCCTGTTGATCAGGCCGCAGCAGAAGCGAGCGAAGGAGGCTCGTGAGCTCCAGCTCAACCTCCAGCCAGGTGACCGGGTGATGCTGACCGCCGGGCTGTTCGGCACCGTGACCGAGGTCGAGGAGACCACGACCAACATCAAGGTCGAGATCGCCGACGGCGTCGTCATCCAGGTCGTGCGCCAGGCGGTGGCCCAGAAGGTCGCCGACGCCCCGGGGGTGGAGTCCGACGAGGAGACCGGCGAGAAGGCCGAGGTCGAGGCTGCTGCCGACGACACCTCCGCCGATGCCGAGAACGTCATCGTGGACCTCGACAAGAAGGACTGACCGAACTCATGGCACGCAAGACCGCGCGCCCAGGGCGGACACTCGCACTGCTCTTCCTGGCGATCGCGATCATGTTCGGCGGCATCGCGTTCGCCGGCACCTGGAAGCCCGAGCTGGGCCTCGACCTCCGTGGCGGCACCGAGATCTCGATGACCGCCGAGAACTCCGAGGGCGGTTCGGTCCCGAAGGAGAGCCTCGACGAGGCGAAGGCGATCATCGACCAGCGCGTCAACGGCTCCGGCATCACCGGCGGCCGGGTGACCACCGAGGGCAACGACGTCATCAAGGTCTCGATCCCGGGCACCGGCAAGGTGCAGCAGGAGACCGCCGAGCGCGTCCGTCAGACCGCGAAGCTCCGCTTCCGCCTGGTGGCCTGCAGCCCGCAGACGCAGTGTGGCACCGGCGCCGACAGCAGCGGGTCGATGATCGAGGACCCCTCGACCAGCACCGTCCCCGGCACCTCAGGCATTCGCCGGTGCTCGACGGCGTGTTCCCGGACGGGCC
>NZ_JBHVKN010000080.1:0-14073 GCF_042798075.1 Nocardioides sp. NPDC057772 | reverse complement strand
AAGGCGTCGGAGAAGGCATCTGAGAAGGCCTCCGAGGAGCCGAGCGCCAGCCCGTCGGCCTCCGCGAGCGCCAAGCCCGAGAAGCAGAACGACAATGCGGTCGTCGAGGTCGACGACGCGGTGAAGTTCATGCGCAACGTGCCGCAGGAGTGGGCGACCGCCTACAACTCCTTCAGCTGCCCCGCCCCGGGCGCCGAGCCCGCCGAGGACATCCCCGGAAAGCCGCTGCTGACCTGCGACGACGACGGCATCCCCTACCTCCTGACCCCGGCGGTCATCGAGGGCACCGAGATCGACGAGGCCTCCTACGGCATCCCGCAGCAGCAGGCCAACTACGTCGTGACCCTCGACTTCAAGTCGAAGGGCAACAAGGTCTTCGCCGACACCACGGGAGCGATCGCCGGCACCGGCGAGCAGTTCGCGATCGTCCTGGACGCCAAGGTCATCTCCGCCCCGACCGCCGACTCGCGGATCAGCGGCGGCGCCCAGATCAGCGGCGACTTCACCCAGGAGACCGCGGCCGCGCTGGCCAACAACCTGAAGTACGGTTCGCTGCCGCTCGACTTCCCCGAGGACGGCATCCAGACCCGGGTCATCGGCCCGACGCTGGCCGGAAACCAGCTCACCGCCGGTCTGTGGGCTGGCCTGGTCGGTCTGATCCTGGTGGTGATCTACTCGATCCTCTACTACCGCGGCATGAGCATCGTGGTGATCGGGTCGCTGGCCGTGGCGGGTGCTGCGACGTACGGCATGATCCTGCTGCTCAGCGAGACCGCGGGCGTCACGCTCGACCTGCCCGGTGTGGCCGGTCTGATCGTCGGTATCGGCATCACCGCCGACTCATTCATCATCCTCTACGAGAGGATGCGTGACGACATGCGTGAGGGCCGCTCCATGCGAGTGGCCGTCGACACCGCCTGGCCGCGGGCACGGAACACGTGTCTGGCCTCCGACGGTGTCTCGTTCCTGGCCGCGTTCGTGCTCTACGTCTTCGCGACCAACGAGGTCAAGGGCTTCGCGTTCATGCTCGGCCTGACCACGGTCATCGACGTGCTGGTGTTCTTCTGGTTCACCCACCCGATGACCAAGCTCATGGCCGGCTGGGGCTTCTACAACAAGGGCCACGTCCTCTCGGGCATGGACAAGCGCGCTATCGGCATGATGCCCGCCTCGGGCACCACTCTGGCTGGAGGCAAGGCCTGATGAGCAAGTTCTCGTTCTCCCGGCTCGGCAAGGAGCTCTACACCGGCGAGAAGTCGTTCGACTTCGTCGGCAAGCGCAAGATCTGGTACGCCGCGTCCATCGTCTTGCTCGCCGTCATCGTGGGCGGAATGTTCCTCAAGCCGCTCAACCTCGGCATCGACTTCACCGGCGGCACGCGCTACACCGTCTCGGTCGACGGCGCCGACCAGAAGCTGGCCGACGAGCTGCGCGGGGTCGTCGGTGACACCGACGTCGAGAAGGCCGACAGCGCCACCGTGCGTACGGCAGGCTCCGACTCGATCGTGATCGAGACCGAGGCGATCCCGGACGGGTCCGAGGACGACCAGGCGATGATCAAGGCGATCACCGAGACCGCCGACGTGCCCGAGGACGACATCTCGCGCACGGGCATCGGCCCGAGCTGGGGCGAGCGGGTCGCCACCAAGGCCGGCCTCGCGCTGGGCATCTTCCTGGTGGGCGTGATCGTGTTCATCTGGATCTACTTCAAGGAGTGGAAGATGTCGGTCGCGGCCGTCGTGGCCTTGGCCCACGACGTGCTCCTGACCGTCGGCGTCTACGCGATCGTCGGCTTCGAGGTGACGCCCGCGACGGTGACCGGCTTCCTGACGATCCTCGGTTACTCGCTCTACGACACCGTGGTGGTCTTCGACAAGGTCAAGGAGAACACCCGCAACCTGGGCCTGAAGAAGCAGACCTACGCGCAGGCCGCCAACCTGGCCGTCAACCAGACGCTCGTCCGCTCGATCAACACCTCGATCGTCGGTCTGCTGCCGGTCGTCGCGATCCTCTACGTCAGCGCTGTCCAGCTCGGCACGTCCTCGCTCAAGGACATCTCGCTGGTGCTGTTCGTCGGCATGGCCGTCGGCACCTACTCCTCGATCTTCATCGCCACCCCGATGCTGGTGCACCTGAAGTCCGGCGAGAAGGACATCGTCGACGCCGAGAAGCGCGCCGCCGCGCGGATGAAGGAAGCCGACAAGTACGCCGCGGTCCCGGTCTTCGACGAGGGCATGGCCGTCCTCGAGGGCGAGCCCGACGAGCTTCGCGAGTCTCCCTCGGAGGACCTCCACGAGGCCGGCGTCAGCCGGGGCACCAGCCCCAACAACGCAGCGCTCGGACGGGGTCGCAACGTGCCGACCTCGCAGCGTGAGGTCACCGACAGCGGTGCCGCCGGGCGTCCGCAGCCCAAGCGCGAGTCGAGGTCGAAGCGCAAGTGACGGTCTCCGAGACGTCCGCCGGTGGCCGGTCGCTCGAGGAAACCCTCGAGCGGCTGGTCGCCGACGTCCCCGACTTCCCGGAGCCGGGCGTCGGGTTCAAGGACATCACCCCGTTGCTCGCCGACCACGCGGGCTTCACCCAGGTCGTCGAGGCCCTCGCTGCTCCGGCGCGCGATGCCGACGGCAACGTGACCGTCACCAAGGTGCTCGGCATGGAGTCGCGAGGCTTCATCCTCGGCGCCCCCGCCGCGCTCCACCTCGGCGTCGGCTTCGTGCCCGTGCGCAAGGCCGGCAAGCTCCCGCGCGAGACCCACGCGGTCGCCTACTCGCTGGAGTACGGCGAGGCCACCTTGGAGATCCACACCGACGCGGTCGCGCCGGGGGAGCGGGTGCTGGTCATCGACGACGTCCTCGCCACCGGTGGCACCGCGGCCGCCACCATCGAGCTCGTCGAGCGCTGCGGCGGTGTCGTCGCCGGCGTCTCGGTGCTGCTCGAGCTCGGCTTCCTCGACCCGCGCAGCAAGCTGCCGGGCACGCAGGTGCACTCGCTGTTGGTCAGTTGACAGGTCCAGTATGCAGGTGCCGTCCTAGCCAATGCTCCGGGTGCGGCCGGTAGACTCTGGCTATGGCAGAGGATCGCATCGTTGCGCAGCCTCGTGCGCACAACATCGAGGCACGGGAGAGCAGTGGCCCGGCCCCGTCGGGCCGCAGTGTTCGTGCGCGCCTGGCCCGGATCGGCGGCCGAGGTGCCCCGGGCAATCCTGTGCTGGAGCCACTGTTCCGGGCGGTGAGGTCCAACCACCCGAAGGCCGATCTGGCCCTCCTGGAGCGGGCCTACGTCACCGCCGAGCGCCTCCACGGCACCCAGATGCGCAAGAGCGGTGATCCCTACATCACCCACCCGCTCGCAGTGACCACCATCCTCGCCGAGCTCGGCATGACCGAGCCGACCCTGGTGGCGGCGCTGCTCCACGACACCGTCGAGGACACGCCCTACACGCTCAAGGAGCTCACCCGCGACTTCGGCGAAGAGGTCGCCCACCTCGTCGACGGCGTCACCAAGCTCGACAAGGTCACCTACGGCGACTCGGCGCAGGCCGAGACGATCCGCAAGATGGTCGTGGCGATGTCGCGCGACATCCGGGTGCTGGTGATCAAGCTCGCCGACCGCCTGCACAACATGCGTACGCTGCGCTACGTCCCGCAGAAGTCCCAGGAGCGGTCGGCGCGCGAGACGCTCGACATCTACGCGCCGCTGGCCCACCGGCTCGGCATGAACACCATCAAGTTCGAGCTCGAGGACCTCGCCTTCGCGACCCTCTACCCGAAGATGTACGACGAGCTCGTCCGGCTGGTCGCCGACCGCAACCCGTCGCGGGAGAAGTTCCTGGCCCAGGTCATCGACCAGGTCGAGCGCGATCTCCATGACGCCCGGATCAAGGCGACCGTCACCGGACGGCCGAAGCACTACTACTCGATCTACCAGAAGATGATCGTCGGCGGTAAGGACTTCTCCGACATCAACGACCTGGTCGGCATCCGGATCCTGGTCGAGGACGAGCGTGACTGCTACTCCGTCCTCGGCATCCTGCACTCGCGGTGGAACCCCGTCCTCGGGCGGTTCAAGGACTACATCGCGATGCCCAAGTTCAACATGTACCAGTCGCTCCACACCACCGTGATCGGCCCGCAGGGCAAACCGGTGGAGCTGCAGATCCGCACCTTCGCGATGCACCGCCGAGCGGAGTTCGGTGTCGCCGCGCACTGGAAATACAAGGAGGACGGCCGCAACGGTGTCGACACCGACCGGCCGATGGACAACGACATGAGCTGGGTCAAGCAGCTCATGGACTGGCAGTCGGAGGTCAACGACCCCGGCGAGTTCCTGGAGTCGCTGCGTTTCGAGATGAAGCGCACCGAGGTCTACGTCTTCACGCCCAAGGGCGACGTGATCGCGCTGCCCGCCGACGCGACCCCGGTCGACTTCGCCTACGCCGTCCACACCGAGGTCGGCAACAAGACCATCGGCGCCCGGGTCAACGGCCGACTGGTGCCGCTGGAGTCCACCCTGGAGAGCGGCGACGTCGTCGAGGTCTTCACCTCCAAGTCGCCCAACGCGGGCCCGTCGAAGGACTGGACCACCTTCGTCAAGTCCAACCGGGCCAAGGCGAAGATCCGGCAGTGGTACACCCGCGAGCGTCGCGACGAGGCCATCGAGAAGGGCCAGGACGCGATCGCGCGGCTCATGCGCAAGGAGGGTCTGCCCCTCAAGCGGCTGATGTCGCGCGAGTCGCTGATGCTCGCCGCCGACCACTTCGACCTCGCCGACGTCGAGGCGCTCTATGCCGCGGTCGGGGAGAGCCACCTCTCCGCCCAGGCGGTCGTACGCCGCGTCATCGAGGACCACGGCGGCGACGACGGTGCCGCCGAGGACCTCGCCGAGGCCATCAACGTCGGCCGCCGGCGCCACGGCAAGGTCTCCACGGCAAACTCCGACGCCGGCGTGATCGTGAAGGGATCTCCTGATGTCTGGGTCAAGCTCGCCAAGTGCTGCACCCCGGTGCCCGGCGACGAGATCCTCGGCTTCGTCACCAAGGGCGGGGGAGTCTCGGTCCACCGCACCGACTGCACCAACGCCGCCGAGCTCCGCTCCCACCCGGAGCGGCTGCTCGAGGTCGAGTGGGGCTCCACGTCCAACTCGGTCTTCCTGGTCAACATCCAGGTCGAGGCGCTCGACCGGGCCCGGCTCCTGTCCGACATCACGATGGCGCTCTCCGACGCACATGTGAACATCCTCAGTGCCCAGCTCACCACCACCCGCGACCGCGTCGCGAAGTCCCGGTTCTCCTTCGAGATGGCCGACTCCAAGCACCTGGACACCGTCTTGAAGCAGGTACGCACCGTCCCCGGCGTCTTCGACGCCTACCGCGTCACCCAGTAGCCGAGGCAGGGGTAGCCGTCCATGGGGACAACAGCGCCGCGTCGTTCGTTATAAGGTAAAGCGAACGCGTCGACTCGGGCGCCTGACAGAGGGAGCACGGCATGTTCACCTGGATCCTCATCATCGGCGGCGTACTTCTCTTCCTGGGCCTCGCCTGGACCACCATCGGCATGGCCCCCAAGGGAGTCGACGCCGAGGACGTGCGCAACATCAAGCGCGACAACGCAGCCAGGGGCGACTACTACGGCGGCGCCGGCATGTGACCCAACGCCGAGTCGGCCCGTCATGACGAGCCGACTCGGCGTGAGTCAGGAGAAGTCGGCGCTGGCGCGCTTGGCCATCTCCAGGAACTGACGACGGGACTCGAGGTTCTCCTCGAGGCTCTTGACCTTGCGGTCGTCGCCGGCAGCGCGGGCCTTCTCGATGTCCTTCTCGACACCGGCGATGGCGTCCTCGAGCTTGGCGATCATGTCGTCGGCGCGAGCGGACTTCTCGGGGTCGGACTTGCGCCACTGGTCGTCCTCGGCGGACTTGATGGCCTGCTCGACCTTGCGCATCGCGCCCTCGAGCTCCTTGATGCGGTCGCGCGGGACCTTGCCGGCCTCGTCCCAGCGGTCGGCGATGTCGCGGAAGGAACGCTTGACGGCGTCGAGGTCGTCGCCCTTCTCCAGCAGCGGGAGGAGCGCCTGGGCCTCGGCGAGGAGACCCTCCTTGACCACGGCGTTCTGCGCGAACTCGGCGTCGAGCGCCGCGTTGGCGGCGTCACGGGCACCGAAGAAGACGTCCTGGGCGGCCCGGAACTGCTTCCAGAGCTTGTCGTCGACGTCCTTGGGCGCAGGCCCGGCGGCCTTCCAGTCGCGCATCAGGTCGCGGTAGCGGCCCGCGGTGGGGCCCCAGTCGGTGGAGGAGGAGAGCTGCTCGGCCTCGACGATGATCCTCTCCTTGATCACCTTGGCGTCCTCGCGCCGGGCGTTGAGCTCGGCGAAGTGAGCCTTGCGGCGACGCGTGTAGGCCGTACGCGCGGTGGAGAAGCGCCGCCACAGCGCGTCGTCGGAGGACCGGTCGATGCGGGGGAGCGCCTTCCACTGGTCGAGCAGCTCGCGCAGCCGGTTGGCGCCGTTGCGCCAGTCGTTGCTCTGAGCCAGCTTCTCGGCCTCGGCGACGAGGGCCTCCTTGGCGATCTTCGCCTCGGCTGCCTTCGCGGCCCGTTCGGCCTTGCGCGCCTCGCGCTGGGTGGCGATCACCGGTCCCAGCGCCTCCAGGCGCGCGACCAGCGACGCGAGGTCACCGACAGCGTTGGCGTCGGTCACCTTCTCCACGACGGTCTTCACCGCCGCGGTCGCCTCGTCGGGCGACGTCTTGCCCGCGTGCACCCGCCGCTCGAGCTGCTCGACCTCGAAGGCGAGCTGGTCGAACCGGTTGGTGAAGAAGGCAAGCGCCTCCTCTGGCGTGCCTTCCGGGTACTGCCCCACGGAACGCTCGCCCTCTGCGGTCTTCACGTAGACCGTTCCGTCTTCCTCGACCCGACCCCACTGCTCGCTGGTCACAATGTCCCTACTCTTCGCATGAGGCGCTAACCTCTTATGAAATCTCCCCCGCCGGACACCGTGCTCGTCACAGTCCCGGTCGGCTCAACTTGCAGGTCCCCGTGGTGTCCCGACACACCTCGGGATGCCCATCGTAGTCAGACGCCACGATGCGGCGCTGCACTGTACCGCTGGATAGGGTGTTTCTCGTGTTGATCGCAGGCTTTCCCGCCGGTCCGTGGGGCACCAACTGCTACGTGGCCGCCACCGGTCCTGGCACCGAGTGTGTCGTGATCGACCCTGGCAAGGACGCCGCGAAGGGGATCGAGGAGATCGTCCGCGAGCAGCGCCTCAAGCCGGTCGCCGTGCTCCTCACCCACGGTCACGTCGACCACATGTGGTCCGTGACCCCGGTGAGCAAGACGTACGACGCCACTGCCTGGATCCATCCCAACGACCGTCACCTGCTGGCCGACCCGCTGCAGGGCATCTCGCCGGAGTCCGCGCAGATGCTGCTCGGCATGCCGGCGGGGACCTACGACTTCGTGGAGCCCGACGACGTCCGCGAGCTGGGAGACGGACAGATCGTCGACCTGGCCGGGATGAGCTTCCTGATCGACCATACGCCCGGGCATACCGAGGGGTCGGTCACCTTCCGGACTCCCTACCCCGACCACGCCGAGGTCAGTGACGTGATGTTCTCCGGCGACCTGCTCTTCGCGGGCAGCATCGGGCGTACGGATCTCCCCGGCGGTGACCACGCCACGATGCTGCAGTCCCTGACGACCAAGGTGCTGCCCCTCGCCGACGACATCGTGGTGCTCCCCGGCCATGGCGAGCAGACCTCGATCGGGCGCGAGCGCGCCACCAACCCGTTTCTTCAGGACCTGATCACCACACCATGAACAAGCCAACACCGCTCTCCGGGTTTCCGGAGTTCCTTCCGAGCCAGCGCACCGTCGAGCGCGAGGTCATCGAGACCTTGAGCCGCACCTTCGAGCTGCACGGCTTCGGCAACATCGAGACCCGCGCCGTCGAGCCGATGGACCAGCTGCTGCGCAAGGGCGACACCTCCAAGGAGGTCTACGTCCTGCGCCGGCTGCAGGAGGACGACAGCAGCCGAGACAAGGGGATGGGTCTCCACTTCGACCTCACCGTCCCCTTCGCCCGCTACGTGCTCGAGAACGCCGGCAAGCTGGAGTTCCCGTTCCGTCGCTACCAGATCCAGAAGGTCTGGCGCGGAGAGCGCCCGCAGGAGGGTCGCTTCCGCGAGTTCGCGCAGGCCGACATCGACATCGTCGGGCGCGACACCCTGCCGTTCCACCACGACGTCGAGGTCGCCCGGGTGATGCTCGAGGCGCTCGGCAAGCTGACCTTCCTGCCGGGCTTCACGCTCCAGGTCAACAACCGCAAGCTGATCCAGGGCTTCTACGCCGGCCTCGGAGCCCCCGACGTCGAGGAGACCATGCGGCTCATCGACAAGCTCGACAAGATGCCCGCCGAGGAGGTCGGCAAGCTGCTGGTCTCCGAGGCCGGGCTGACCGACGAGCAGGCCGCCAAGTGCCTCGAGCTCGCCACGATCACCGCCACCGACGACTCCTTCGTCGAGAAGGTGCGTCGCCTCGGCGTCGAGAGCGAGCTGCTCGACGAGGGCTTGTCCGAGCTGGCCACGCTCATCAACGCCACCGCCCCGCTCAACACCGAGTCCGTACGCGTCGTCGCCGATCTCTCCATCGCCCGCGGTCTCGACTACTACACCGGCACCGTCTTCGAGACCCGCCTCGACGGCTACGAGTCCCTGGGCAGCATCTGCTCCGGTGGCCGCTACGACGCGCTCGCCAGCGACGGCAAGACGACCTACCCGGGCGTCGGGATCTCGCTGGGCGTCAGCCGGGTCCTGGTCCCGCTGGTGCAGAAGGGCGTGCTCGACGGTGACCGCAAGGTCCCGAGCACCGTGCTGGTCGCGGTCGCCGACGAGGAGAGCCGGGGCGACGCCGATGCGGCGGCGCAGCTGTTGCGCGCCCACAATGTCGCCTGCGAGGTCTCGCCCAACGCCGCCAAGTTCGGCAAGCAGATCCGCTTCGCGGAGCGCCGCGGCATCCCGTACGTCCTCTTCGCCACTCCCCGAGAAGATGGTGGAGTCGGCTACGAGATCAAGGACATCCGCACCGGCGACCAGGTCCCGGCCGACCCGGCGACCTGGACGCCCCAGAACGAGAGCGACCTGAAGCCCCAGGTCGTCGCGAACAACGAGGAGAAGAAGTGATCCGCACCCACGACGCCGGCACCCTGCGTGCCGAGCACGTCGGCCAGACCGTGACCCTCGCCGGCTGGGTAGGCCGCCGACGCGATCACGGCGGGGTCGCGTTCCTCGATCTGCGTGAGGCCAGCGGCGTGGTCCAGGTCGTCGTCCGCGACGAGGAGATCGCCCACCACCTCCGCAACGAATACTGCATCAAGGTCACCGGCGAGGTCGTCGCGCGCACCGAGGAGAACCGCAACCCCAACCTCGCCACCGGCGAGATCGAGGTCGTGGCCAAGGACCTCGAGGTCCTCAGCGCTTCGGCGGCCCTTCCGTTCCCGATCGACGACCACGTGGAAGTGGGCGAGGACGTCCGCTACAAGCACCGCTACCTCGACCTGC
The DNA here is from genome assembly GCF_042798075.1 of Nocardioides sp. NPDC057772. Classification (NCBI taxonomy): domain Bacteria; kingdom Bacillati; phylum Actinomycetota; class Actinomycetes; order Propionibacteriales; family Nocardioidaceae; genus Nocardioides; species Nocardioides sp. NPDC057772. Next base: position 4,521 of record NZ_JBHVKN010000080.1, on the reverse strand, counting down.
GCCGCACCGCACCCGGCAACGCGATCCGGCTGCGCTCGAAGGCCAACAAGGCGGCCCGCGACGTGCTCGCGGCCCACGACTTCGTCGAGATCGAGACCCCGACGTTGACCCGCTCGACCCCCGAGGGCGCGCGTGACTTCCTGGTGCCGGCCCGTCTCCAGCCGGGCTCCTGGTATGCCCTGCCGCAGTCGCCGCAGCTGTTCAAGCAGCTGCTCATGGTCGCCGGCATGGAGCGCTACTACCAGCTCGCCCGCGCCTACCGCGACGAGGACTTCCGTGCCGACCGTCAGCCGGAGTTCACCCAGCTCGACATCGAGATGAGCTTCGTCGAGCAGGACGACGTGATCGCGCTCGGCGAGGAGATCGTCGCCGCGCTGTGGAAGCTGATCGGCTACGACGTACCCCTCCCGCTGCCGCGGATGACCTACGCGGATGCGATGGCGAAGTATGGCTCCGACAAGCCCGACCTGCGCTTCGGCATCGAGATCACCGAGTGCACCGACTACTTCTCCGAGACCACCTTCCGGGTCTTCCAGGCGCCCTACGTCGGTGCCGTGGTGATGCCGGGCGGCGCGAGCCAGCCGCGGCGCCAGCTCGACGGCTGGCAGGACTGGGCCAAGCAGCGCGGCGCCAAGGGCCTGGCGTACGTCCTGGTCCAGGAGGACGGGTCGCTGACCGGTCCGGTCGCCAAGAACCTCTCCGAGACCGAGGCCGCCGGCCTGGCCGCCCACGTCGGCGCCAACCCCGGCGACTGCATCTTCTTCGCCGCCGGTGCGCCCAAGTCGAGCCGCTCGCTGCTGGGCGCCGCCCGCCTGGAGATCGGCAACCGCCTCGACCTGCGCAAGGACGGCGAGTGGAGCTTCCTGTGGGTGGTCGACGCGCCGCTGCTCGAGCCCGCCTCGGAGGCGGTCGAGTCCGGTGACGTCGCCGTCGGTGCGGGGGAGTGGACCGCGGTCCACCACGCGTTCACCAGCCCGCAGGACGTCGAAGGCTTCGACAAGGATCCCGGCAACGCGCTCGCCTGGGCCTACGACATCGTCTGCAACGGCAACGAGATCGGCGGCGGCTCGATCCGTATCCACCGCGAGGACGTCCAGAAGCGGGTCTTCGACCTGATGGGGATCGGCGAGGAGGCGGCCGAGGAGAAGTTCGGCTTCCTGCTCGAGGCGTTCAAGTTCGGCGCCCCGCCCCACGGCGGCATCGCCTTCGGCTGGGACCGCGTCGTCGCCCTGCTGGCCGGCACCGACTCGATCCGAGACGTGATTGCGTTCCCGAAGACGGGCGCCGGTTACGACCCGCTCACCGCTGCTCCGGCGCCGATCACCCCCGAGCAGCGCAAGGAGGCCGGGGTCGACGCGAAGCCTGCGGCTCAGACCCCCGCCGAGGGCGAATCGGCTAACTGAGGCCACCTCAGGCAAATCCAACAGAGTCTCCGGGGCCGGTCCGTCGGTCCCGGAGACTCTTGCTGTCTCAGTGGGAAATGGCGACAAGGACTCCCGATCTGGCGTATCACTGGATGAAATCGGATCGTTACCGGTCCGGGCTCCATCCAGGCAAAGGGATCACATAGAGTTCCATCCGTCGACCTCGTGGGTCGGACGCTGCCATGCGACGGCGGCACCCACAAATGACGACTAGACAGAGGAGCCATGAGCGAATCCGCCACCGTGTTCGAAGGTGAAGAACTCTCGGGTGGATCGACACCTCCCGCTGAGCCGGGAAAGGCAAAGGCGATCGTCGGCAAGTCGCCGATGAAGCTGGCGATGATGCGCCTGCGCAAGGACAAGCTGACCATGGCGTCTTTGACTGTCGTCGTCCTGGTGGTCCTGGCCGCCGTGGCGGCGCCGATCCTGGTGAAGATGGGCGTGCTGCAGCCGTTCGCTTTCAACCAGAACCTGCTCGACGCGAACACGCTTCCGAAGGGCCCGCTGAGCGGCATCAGCGCCGAGCACCCGCTCGGTGTGGAGCCCGGAACCGGCCGCGACGCGTTGTCGCGGTTCTGGTACGGGATCACCTTCTCGCTCGTGATCGCTCTCACCGCAGCGATCCTCTCGGTCATCATCGGCGCGGTGATCGGCATCATCTCCGGGTTCAGCGGTGGGTGGGTCGACGCGCTCTTGAGCCGCTTCACCGACCTGACCCTCTCCTTCCCGTCGACGCTGATGCTGCTGGCGCTCTCCTCGCTCGGACTCAAGCTGGTCCAGCAGGTGACCGGCCTGCCCAACGGGCCGACGGCTCAGGCGATCTACTGCATCGTCGTGCTGGCGATCTTCGGCTGGACCAGCACCGCTCGGGTCGTGCGTGGGCAGGTGCTCACCATCAAGGAGCGGGAGTTCGTCGAGGCTGCCGTCGTGCTCGGCGCGGGGCGGATGCGGATCTACTTCAAGGAGATCCTGCCCAACCTGTGGGCTCCGCTGCTCGTGCTCGCCACCTTGATGATGCCGGCCTACATTTCGGCCGAGGCTGCGCTGAGCTACCTCCAGGTGAGCGTGAAGCCTCCGACGCCGACGCTCGGCAACGTGCTTGCCGACTCGCTGAAGTACGCCCAGGTGGACTTCTTCTACTTCTTCATGCCGGCGGTTCTCATCGCGACCATCGTCGTCTCGTTCAACCTGCTCGGGGACGGGTTGCGTGACGCCCTGGATCCGAAGGGGAACAGGTGAGCCTCGGGGCTCCGTAACACAGACAGGTCGGCCCCCGGGCCACCGATATCAGCGCCACCCCGGTGGCGGTGACAACACCAAGGAGAAACGAATGCTCAAGAAGCGAGCAAGATACGTAGCAGCGTCTGCTGCTGGCGTACTGGGGCTCTCGCTCGGCCTGGCCGCGTGCGGCTCCGGTGGCGGCGAGGGATCGAGCGCGAAGCCGCTGACGCTGGTCAGCGAGGATGCGATCGAGCACCTCGACCCCCAGCGCATCTACGTCGGTGCCGACATCGCCGCCACGACCCGCTTGGTCTACCGGCAGCTGCTGGCGTTCCCGGCCTCGACCGACCCCGAGGTCTCGGGCACCCCGGTGCCGGACCTGGCGACCGACGAAGGCACCTCGACTGAGGGCGGCAAGGTCTGGTCGTTCACCGTCAAGGACGGGGTGAAGTGGGAGGACGGTTCCGACATCACGTGTGAGGACTTCGCCTACGGCGCCTCGCGCAACTTCGCGGCCGACGAGCTGACCGGCGGTCCGGGCTTCTACCTGACTCAGAAGCTTGCCCTCAAGGGTGAGTACCCGGGTCCGTACACCGCAACCCCCGAGCAGCAGGCCGACTTCGACCAGGCGGTCTCCTGCGATGGCAAGACCATCACCTACAAGTTCAACTCGCCGTGGCCGGACTTCCCGCTGGCGATCGCTTCGCTCCACATGATGGACCCCTACAAGAAGTCCTTCGACAAGGGTGCGAAGAACGACGACGTCATCTTCTCCAACGGCCCCTACAAGGTCGAGAAGTGGAACGCCACCAAGGGCGGCACGCTCGTTCGCAACGAGCACTACGACCCGGAGACCGACAGCAAGGACCTTCGCGAGGCGCTGCCCGAGAAGATCGAGTTCAAGTACGGCGAGAAGGCGGCGACCCTCTACGAGAAGCTGTTCTCTGACAGCCCCGACTCGCAGTACACGGTCGCCAAGCAGAGCCGTGTGCCACCGGAGTTCTACCCGCGCCTCAACGAGGCCGGTGTCAAGGACCGCTACGTGCAGGTGGAGTCGCCGTACGTCGACTACCTGGTGCCGAACCAGAACCAGATGAAGGACCCCAAGGTTCGTCGCGCCCTGGCGCTCGCGACCAACATCAATGCCTGGATCGCGGCTGGTGGTGGCGAGAAGGCCTACACCCCGGCGGACTCGATCGTGAACCCCGCCGTCGGCGGTTACAAGCCCAACCCGTCGTTCGAGGGTCGCAACCTGGACGGTGACGTCGAGGGCGCGAAGAAGCTGCTCGCCGAGGCCGGCGTCAAGACGCCGTACCCGATCACCTTCGCCTACCCGCAGAGCGACACTGCTGACAAGCAGGCTGCCGCGCTGGTCGAGACGTGGGAGAAGGCAGGCTTCAAGGTCACCCTCGACCCGCTGGGTGACGTCTACTACTCCGAGATCCAGAAGCCGTCCAACAAGGCTGACGTGATGTGGGGCGGTTGGGGTGCCGACTGGCCCTCCGCCATGACGGTCACCGCGGCGCTGTTCGACAGCCGTCAGATCGAGAAGAACACCAACGGTCAGAACTACGGTAACTACAAGAACCCGGAGGTCGACGCTCTCTTCGACAAGGCCGGTTCTGCCGCCACCATCGAGGAGCAGAACACGTTCCTCCAGGAGGCCGACGCCAAGCTGGGCGAGGACACCGCCTACATCCCGCTGGAGATCGCCATCTTCAACTGGGTTCACGGCTCGAAGGTGAAGAACTTCACCACCACCAGTGCCTCCAACTCCTTCCCGGAGCTGGCCGGCATCGACGTCGAGGACTGAGTCACCTCAGTCCCTCGCACCAACGCTCAGAGCATCTGAAAACAGTTGCTCTGACGCCGGCGG
>NZ_JBHVKN010000079.1:0-21423 GCF_042798075.1 Nocardioides sp. NPDC057772 | reverse complement strand
GTGTGCCAACTCGGCCGACGCCGGTGACGTCTCGGCCGACCTAGCCGACGTCTCGGCTACCGGCTGGCAGGGGAGTCAGGTTCCGTACGCGACAGCGCGGTGCCCGGCTTGTAGAGTCCGAAGGTGGCCGATGACGGCTCGCCACCGAGCGCGGCGGCGACGATCGTGAAGAAGTTCGGCTTCACCCACGGACCGTGACCGGTGCACTCGCCGGCGACGACACGGCGGCCGCTCCAGGTGAGCGGGAGCGTGGTGACGACGTCGCGGCGTACGACGATCTCCTTGGTCGGCACCGCCTTGGGGCAGTCGACGGTCGACCAGACCAGGTCACCGCCCTTCTGCGAGATCCGCACCTGAAGCGCGTCTGACGACAGCTTCCAGGTGCACGCGGAGGCCTTCACGGTGCGCAGCTGGAGCGGAATGGTGACGTTGTCGTAGGAGTAGCCATCGGTGACGGCGGGCTCGACGACGATGTCGGCGGGCGAGCACTCGCCGGTCGGCTCCGGCGGGGCACTGCTCTTCGGCTTCCGGGGCTTGTTCTTGCCACCGCCCGCGTTGCCTGCCTTCTTCGACGGCTCGGCGCTGGGAGTCGGGGTGACGGTCACGGTCGCCGTGGGCTCGTCGGCGACGGGCCTGGCGGTGTCGTCCGCCCCGTCGGAACCGCTGAAGAAGAACCGCGAGATCCCGACGATCAGGAGCAGGACGATGCCGAGCACCGCCAGCCGCCGGCGCCAGTAGACCGAGGCTGGTAGTCGTCCTCCAGTCCTTCTCGCACGGGCCATAGGCGACACGGTAGTGACCCCGTGCCGAGGTTTCGGGGTGCCACTCCGTGGCAATACCTGTCGCACGGCACAATCTGGGTGTGACCGAACTCCACGACGCCGTTCTGGACTGGTACGACGCCAACGCCCGCGACCTCCCGTGGCGCACCGCGACCGCGACGCCGTGGTCGGTGATGGTCAGCGAGTTCATGCTCCAGCAGACCCCGGTGTCCCGCGTGCTCCCCGTCCACGAGGCCTGGCTGGAGCGCTGGCCGACCCCGGCCGACCTGGCTGCGGAGCCCACCGGCGAGGCCGTACGTGCCTGGGGCCGCCTCGGCTACCCCCGCCGCGCCCTGCGGCTGCACGCGGCCGCCACCGCGATCGTCGAGCACCACGGCGGCGAGGTGCCGGACTCCTATGACGAGCTGATCGCTCTCCCCGGGGTCGGCGACTACACCGCTGCGGCGATCGCCACCTTCGCCTACGGCAAGCGCCACGTGGTCCTGGACACGAACGTACGCCGCGTCTTCGCCCGGACCCTCAGCGGCGTCGAGTTCCCCGCCCAGTCGGTCAACAAGGTCGAGCGCGAGCTCGCCGCCGGCGTACTCCCCCAGGACGAGCCCACCGCCGCCACCTGGTCGGTCGCCGTCATGGAGCTCGGCGCCCTCGTCTGCACGGCCGCCAACCCGTCGTGCGCTCGCTGCCCGGTCGCGGACCTCTGCGCCTGGCGTGCCGCCGGCCACCCTGCGTACGACGGGCCTCCTCGCAAGGTCCAGACCTGGGCCGGCACCGACCGCCAGTGTCGCGGGCGCCTCCTCGCTGTCCTCCGCGATGCCGACTCCCCCGTGCACCGCAGCCGTCTCGACGTCGTCTGGTCCGACGAAGCCCAGCGCAAACGGGCTCTGGAGGGCCTGTTGAAGGACAATCTGGCCGCTGAGGTGGAACCGGACTTCTTCGCCCTCCCTTAACCCTCAGCCGAAACCGCAGAAATGGCGGACGAAACTGTACTTTCGTCCGCCACAACTGCCGTCTCGGCCGCCACAACTGCCGTCTCGGCCGCCATTTCTGCCGTCTCGGCCGCCATTTCTGCCGTCTCGGCCGCCATTTCTGCCTACTCGGCGGGATAAAGCAAACGCCCCGGCCTAAACGGCCGGGGCGTCGCTTTGACCGACTACTCGGAGTCGGGCTTCGGCTTGTCGATGTTGATCGGCTCATCCTGGTCGGGGAGCTCGATATCGGTCACCGTCGCGCCCTCGAGAGGAGGTACGTCCGGGATGGAGGAGCGCTTCTGGCCCTCGAAGGTGAACTTCGCGGCCGGACCCTCGCCCTCGACGTCCACGAGGACGATCGAGCCGGGGCCGATGTCGCCGTAGAGCATCTTCTCGGCGAGCACGTCCTCGATCTCGCGCTGCACCGTGCGGCGCAGCGGACGGGCACCCAGGACCGGGTCGAAACCGCGCTCGGCGAGCAGCTTCTTCGCGGCCGTGGTGAGCTCGATGCCCATGTCGCGGTCCTTGAGGCGGATCTCGACGGCGCCGATCATGTTGTCGACCATCGCGATGATCTGCTCCTGCGACAGCGGCGGGAACACGATGACCTCGTCGACACGGTTGAGGAACTCCGGACGGAAGTGCTGCTTGAGCTCGTCGGAGACCTTGGACTTCATCTTCTCGTAGGAGCCCGCGGCGTCGTTGGCCTGGGAGAAGCCCAGGTTGACCGACTTCGCGATGTCCCGCGTGCCGAGGTTGGTGGTCATGATGATGACGGTGTTCTTGAAGTCGACCACGCGGCCCTGGGAGTCGGTCAGGCGACCTTCCTCCAGGATCTGCAGCAGCGAGTTGAAGATGTCCGGGTGGGCCTTCTCGACCTCGTCGAAGAGGACCACGGAGAACGGCTTGCGGCGCACCTTCTCGGTGAGCTGGCCGCCCTCCTCGTAGCCCACGTAACCCGGAGGCGAACCGAAGAGCCGCGAGACCGTGTGCTTCTCGCCGAACTCGGACATGTCGAGCTGGATCAGCGCGTCCTCGTCGCCGAAGAGGAACTCGGCGAGCGTCTTGGACAGCCAGGTCTTACCGACACCGGAGGGACCGGCGAAGATGAACGAACCGCCGGGGCGCTTCGGGTCCTTCAGACCGGCGCGCGTGCGTCGGATGGCGCGGGACAGGGCCTTGACCGCCTCGTCCTGGCCGATGACGCGCTTGTGGAGCTCGTCCTCCATGCGCAGCAGGCGCTGGGACTCCTCCTCGTTGACCTGGACGATCGGAATGCCGGTCGCGACGGCGAGGACCTCGGCGATCAGCTCCTCGTCGACCTCGGCGACCTCGTCCATGTCGCCGGCACGCCAGGCCTTCTCACGCTCGGCCTTCTTGGCGATGAGCTGCTTCTCCTCATCGCGCAGACGGGCCGCCGCCTCGAAGTCCTGACCGTCGATCGCGGCCTCCTTGCGCTGGCGCACATCGGCGATCTTGTCGTCGTACTCCCGCAGGTCGGCCGGGGCCGTCATCCGGCGGATGCGCAGACGCGAACCGGCCTCGTCGATCAGGTCGATCGCCTTGTCCGGCAGGAACCGGTCGGAGATGTAACGGTCGGCCATGGTGACCGCAGCGACCAGTGCCTCGTCGGTGATCGTCACCCGGTGGTGGGCCTCGTAACGGTCGCGGATGCCCTTGAGCATCTCGATCGCGACCGCGATCGTCGGCTCCGGCACCTGGATCGGCTGGAAACGGCGCTCGAGAGCGGCGTCCTTCTCCAGGTATTTCCGGTATTCGTCCAGCGTGGTCGCACCGATGGTCTGCAGCTCACCACGTGCCAGCATCGGCTTGAGGATCGAGGCAGCGTCGATCGCGCCCTCGGCCGCACCGGCACCGACGAGGGTGTGGATCTCGTCGATGAACAGCACGATGTCGCCGCGGGTCTTGATCTCCTTGAGCACCTTCTTCAGGCGCTCCTCGAAGTCACCGCGGTAACGCGAACCGGCGACGAGAGCGCCCAGGTCCAGCGTGTAGATCTGCTTGTCCTTGAGCGTCTCGGGCACGTTGCCCTTGACGATGTCCTGGGCCAGCCCCTCGACGATCGACGTCTTGCCGACGCCGGGCTCACCGATGAGGACCGGGTTGTTCTTCGTACGCCGCGACAGCACCTGCATGACGCGCTCGATCTGGCCCTCGCGACCGATGATCGGGTCGAGCTTGCCCTCGCGGGCGTCCTGGGTCAGGTTGCGGCCGAACTGGTCGAGCACGAGGCTGGACGAAGGAGCCTCGGTCGAGGTGGTGCCGGTCGACGCGGTGGCGCCGGAGGTGCCGGCCGCGCCCTCCTTGCCCTGGAAGCCCGAGAGCAGCTGGATGACCTGCTGGCGGACCCGGTTGAGGTCGGCGCCGAGCTTCTGCAGCACCTGGGCGGCGACGCCCTCACCCTCACGGATCAGGCCGAGCAGGATGTGCTCGGTGCCGATGTAGGAGTGGCCGAGCTGCAGCGCCTCGCGCAGGGACAGCTCGAGCACCTTCTTGGCACGCGGCGTGAACGGGATGTGCCCGGACGGCGCCTGCTGACCCTGGCCGATGATCTCCTCGACCTGGTTGCGGACCGCCTCGAGCGAGATGTCGAGGGACTCGAGGGCCTTGGCCGCGACGCCCTCACCCTCGTGGATCAGACCGAGCAGGATGTGCTCGGTCCCGATGTAGTTGTGGGAGAGCATGCGGGCCTCTTCCTGGGCCAGCACGACCACCCGGCGGGCTCGGTCAGTGAACCGCTCGAACATGTACGCATCTCTCCTAAGAATTCTGGGGCGTCACCAAGATTCAACCCCGCAGACAGCCTACGCGTTCCCGACAACACAACGCGATCCGTGCGCTGAGAGCGAACACGCGTGCCGTACGCCGGACGGCCGCGTCCACGCGTCGACCGGACAAACACGGCTGCCGCGCCCCGGAGGGCACGGCAGCCGGTCGTCGACGTGGTGAGACCTGACGGTCAGTGAGCCGCCTCGAAAGCGGCCCGGACCTCGGCCGGAATGCGGCCGCGGTCGGGCACGGTGTAACCGTTGGCCTTTCCCCACTCGCGCATGACCTTCGGGGTCGACCCGCCGGCGGCAGCCGGCGCCTTCTTGGCGCTGCCGCGGCGACCGCTCACCTTCTGGGCGTGACCGATGAAGAGCGCGAGGGAATCACGGAGCTTTGCCGCATTGGTCTCGCTGAGATCAATCTCGTAAGAGGTGCCGTCCAGGGCGAAGGACACCGTCTCAGCAGCTTCCGAGCCGTCGATGTCATCCTCGAGGATGATCTGAACCTTCTTAGCCATGTTCCTACCTTCACTGCTCTTCAACCGGAAACGGGCCGAATATAGGCCCCGCGTATAAGCGAGATGCGCATAGCATTACATATCATCCAGTTGAATCAACAGGGCGCCATACCCAAAAACGCTAACGGGCGACATTCCTCTGGAATATCAGTTCCAGTCCCTGCATCGTCAGCCACGGAGAATGCGTGGAGAAGCATTTACTTTCCCCCAGCACGAACTCCGCGAGATAGCCGGTCGCAATCACCGTCACCTCATCGGCGGAGACACCCAGCTCGGCGATGATCCGGGTGACCATACCCTCGACCTGGGCAGCGACACCGAACACCATTCCGGACTGCAGCGCCTCGACCGTGTTCTTGGCGATCACCGAACGCGGCCGGGCGAGCTCGACCTTTCGCAGCTGCGCACCACGCCGCCCCAGCGCCTCCAGGGACAGCTCGATCCCCGGCATGATCGCACCGCCGACGTACTGCCCCGCGGTGTTGACCACGTCGAAGGTCGTCGCCGTCCCACGGAAGTCGACCACGATCGCGGGGCCACCGTGGAGGGCGACGGCCGCGACCGCGTTGGCGATCCGGTCGGTGCCGACCTCGCGCGGGTTGTCCATGAGGATCGGGATGCCGGAGCGTACGCCTGGCTCGACCACCACGCTCTCGACCGAGCCGAGATGGCGGGCGATCATCTCGCGCCACTCGTGCAGGACCGCCGGGACGGTCGCACACACCACGACACCGGAGACGCCCGCCACCATCGCATCGCCGAGGGTCCCCCGCAGCAGCGCCCACCATTCGTCGGCGGTGCGGTGCTCGAGCGTGGAGACCTTCCAGTCCGCGGACACGACGCCGTCGGCGATCAGCCCGAGAACCGTGTGGCTGTTGCCGATGTTGACAGCGAGCAGGGACATGGCGGGAGGCCTCAGCCCTCGGACAGGTCGAAGCCGATGTCGAAGACCTTCACCGAGTGGGTCAGCGCGCCGACGGAGAGGTAGTCGACACCGGTCTCGGCGACCTCGCGGGCGCGATCGAGGGTGAGTCCGCCGGACGCCTCGAGCACCGCGCGGCCGGCGGTGATCTCGACGGCCTCCTTCATCATCGCGGTCGACATGTTGTCGAGCATGATCCGGCCGCACCCGGCGTCGAGCAGCGCCTTGAGCTCCTCGAGCGTGGTCACCTCGACCTCGATCGGCACGTCCGGGTAGGCGAACTTCACGGCCTCGTAGGCCTGCACCGCGCCACCCGCGGCGACGATGTGGTTGTCCTTGACCAGCGCCATGTCGGACAGCGACATCCGGTGGTTGGCGCCGCCACCGCAGCGCACGGCGTACTTCTCCAGGGCCCGGAAGCCGGGCAGCGTCTTGCGGGTGTCGAGCACCTGCGCGCCGGTGCCCTCCAGGGCCTCGGTCCAGGCCGCGACACCGGTGGCGACACCGGAGAGGTGGGAGGCGTAGTTGAGAGCCGTACGCTCCGCGGTCAGCAGTCCGCGGGTCGGCCCGGCGATCCGCATGATGACATCGCCGGCCTTCACCTTCGAGCCGTCCTTGACGCGGTCGGTGACGGTGACCGAGTCACCCATGACGTACGCAAAGACGAGCTCGGCCACGCCGAGGCCGGCGACCACGCCGTCCTCCCGAGCGGCGAAGACGCCGATCCCGGTGGAGTCGGGGGCGATCGTCGCGACGGAGGTGACGTCCTCGCTCGGCATCTCGCCGGGAGCGGCCGAGGGCAGGTCCTCGTCGAGAGCGAGCTCGACGGCGTCGTAGACCTCGCCGGCGTCGAGGCCGGCCTTGGTCAGCTCGTCGCGCAGAGACTGCGGGATCTCGTCGAAGGGCACGCGTCGGATGGTCATCAGGCTCCTGCCATGGTTGTGGTCGAGGGATCGGTGGCTGGGGCCGGGACGAAGGTGGCGACGGTCTCGCCGTCCCGGAGTCTGAGGTCGAAGTGGCCGGCGAACCCGGCGTCGTCGCGCTCGGCGAAGTCCTCGCGCCAGTGGGACCCGCGGGTCTCCTGGCGCAGCAGCGCCGCCTTCGCCAGCGCGAGCGAGACGGTCAGCAGGTTGGTCGCCTCCCAGGCGGCCGGGTCGATCTCGGTCGCGGGCGTGGCTCCGAGCTGCTCGAGCTCGTCGATCGCCTCGGCGAGACCGGTGGCGTTGCGGAGGACACCGACCTTGGTCGTCATCGTCTCCTGCAGCTGCTTGAGCGCGGCGCCGGGGACGAGCACGCGGCCGGCGCCGTCACCAGGGGCGGGATCCTCGAGCTGACGCAGCTCGCCGGGCAGCACCTCGGCGATCCGGCGGGAGAAGACCAGACCCTCGAGCAACGAGTTGGAGGCGAGCCGGTTGGCGCCGTGGACGCCGCTGCAGGCGACCTCGCCGGTGGCGTAGAGCCCGGGCACGTCCGAACGGCCCCACAGGTCGGTGCGGACCCCGCCGGAGGCGTAGTGGCATGCCGGCGCGACCGGGATCAGATCGACAGCAGGGTCGACGCCGTGCTGCTCGCAGGAGGCGAGGATGTTGGGGAAGCGCTTCTCCCAGAACTCCCGGCCGAGGTGGCGGGCGTCGAGCCACATGTTGGGGTGGCCGGTCTCGAGCATCCGCTTCATGATCGCCTTGGAGACGATGTCCCTCGGCGCGAGATCGCGCAGCTCGTGGACGCCCTCCATGAGCCGGTTTCCGTCCCAGTCGACGAGGAAGGCGCCCTCGCCGCGTACGGCCTCGGAGATCAGCGGCTGCTGCCCGCGGGAGTCCTCGCCCAGGTACATCACCGTGGGGTGGAACTGGACGAACTCGAGGTCGCGCAGCGTCGCGCCGGCCCGCAGGGCGATCGCCATCCCGTCGGCGGTGGCGACGGCGGGGTTGGTCGTCTGCGAGAAGACCTGACCGAGGCCGCCGGAGGCGAGCACGACGGCCCGGGTACGCACGATCCCGACGCCGTCGGGGTCGCCCTCGCCCATCACGTGGATGGTCAGGCCGGCGACGCCGCCGTCGGCGGCGGTCAGCAGGTCGACGACCATCGCGTGCTCGAAGACCAGGATCTCCGGAGCGCGCCGGACCGCCTCCATGAGCGCGCGCTGGATCTCGGCACCGGTCGCGTCGCCGTCGGCGTGCGCGATCCGGTCGCGGCGGTGGCCGCCCTCCCGGGTGAGCGACAGGTTGCCCTCGGGGTCCTTGTCGAAGTCGGCGCCCCACTCGATGAGCTCGCGCACGGCCTCGGCGCCCTCACCGACCAGGACGCGTACGGCCTCCAGGTCGCACGCCCCGGCGCCCGCCACGAGAGTGTCGACCTCGTGCTGTTCCGGGGTGTCACCCTCGCCGAGCGCGGCCGCGATGCCACCCTGGGCCCACTGCGTCGAGCCGGCCTGGAGCACGTCCTTGGTGACGACGGCGACCCGCTCGACCTGGTTCTTCAGCCGCAGCGCCGCGGTCAGCCCGGCGATCCCCGAGCCCACCACGATCACGTCCGCCCACTCGGTCCAGCCCGGGTCGCGGGCGGAGAGCAGCTCGATGTTCATGCCCGCACGCTACTGCGTGAGAACGAGCGGTCCACGCATCTGGTCGGTCCCTGGAACCGGCTCGCTCCGGTCGGAGCCGAGCGCGACGATGTGGTTGGCCTCGTCGACATGGACCACGTGCGGCTCGAACGCCTTGGCCTCCTCGGTGGTCATCTGTGCGTACGCGATGAGGATGACGAGGTCGCCAGGGTGGACCAGGTGGGCGGCGGCGCCGTTGATCCCCAGGACGCCCGACCCGCGCTCGCCCGCGATCGTGTAGGTCTCCAGGCGGGCACCGTTGGTGATGTCGACGATGGAGACCAGCTCGCCGGGGAGGATGTCCGCGGCGTCGAGGAGATCTGCGTCGACGGTGACCGAGCCGACGTAGTGGAGGTCTGCCTGGGTGACCGTGGCGCGGTGGATCTTGCCGGTCATCATGGTGCGCAGACGGGTCATCGGGATGCTCCGATCGTGAGGCTCATGTTGTCGATGAGTCGGGTCGTGCCGACCCGGGCGGCGATGAGGATCCGGGCTTCGGTGCCCGGCTCCGGGTCGGTGGGCAGCGCTGCGAGCGCCGGGTCGGTGACGACGAGATAGTCGAGGTCGACGCCCTTCAAGCGGCGCAGCTCGGCGCGAGCCGCCTGGAGCGCCGCGTCGACGCCGGCGGTGGCCTCGCGCTGTGCGGCGTAGAGCGCCCGCGACAGCGTCGTCGCCTCCTCCCGCTGCTCGGGCGAGAGGTAGCGGTTGCGCGAGGAGAGCGCCAGGCCGTCGGGCTCGCGCTGCGTCGGGGCGCCGACGACGTCGACACCGAGGCACAGGTCGGCCGACATCCGGCGGATCAGCGCGAGCTGCTGGTAGTCCTTCTCACCGAAGACGGCGACGTCGGGCTTGACCAGCCCGAACAGCTTCGCGACGACGGTGAGCACACCGCCGAAGTGGCCCGGACGAATCTTGCCCTCGAGCACCTCGGCGAGCGGCCCGGGGGCCACGGTCACCTGCGGGTCGCCACCGGGGTAGACCTCCTCCACCGAGGGCGCGAAGACGACGTCGACACCCTCCCGCTCGCAGACCTCGAGGTCCGCCTCGAGCGTGCGCGGGTAGCGGTCGAGGTCCTCGCCCGCGCCGAACTGCAGCGGGTTAACGAAGATCGACACCACGACGGGACCGCCGCCGACCCGCTCGCGGGCGACGCGCATCAGCGACGCGTGCCCCTCGTGGAGCGCGCCCATCGTCGGCACGAAGCCGACCGTGGTGCCGTCGCGGCGGGCAGGTTCGAGGAGCTTGGCGAGCTCCTCGCGGGTGGAGGCGAGTTCGCTCATCACTGGTTCCAGACGTGGATCGGACGCGGCAGCGGCTGCACGGCGGCGCGGTCGGCCTCGTCGAGCAGGTTCTTGATCTTGAGCGCCCGGATGGGCAGCAGGCGGCCGTCGGAGACCGCCCGGTCGAGCGTGGCCCGCGCCATCGAGACGTACGAGGCCAGGGTCTGCGGAGCGTTGGTGCGGATGTCGTCGAGGTGGGCCGCCACCGTGCCGGCGTCGCCGCGGACGATCGGGCCGGTCAGTGCCGCATCGCCGTGGTCGAGGGCGTTGTCGAGGGCGGCGGTGAGCAGCGGACGTAGCGTGCCGGCGGGGTCGGTGGCGCCGGCGGCGGCGAGGATCTCCATCGCCTCGGTGACCAGGGTGACCAGGTGGTTCGCGCCGTGGGCGAGCCCGGCGTGGTAGAGCGTCCGCATCTCCTCGGGCACCCACATCGGCTTGCCGCCGAGGTCGCGCACCAGCGCCTCGGCGAAGGCCCGGTCGGCAGGGGTCGCAGCGGTGAGCCCGAAGACGCAGCCCGAGAGCCGGGCGAGGTCGACCGACGTACCGGAGAAGGTCATCGCCGGGTGGACGGCCATCACGTGGGCGCCGATCGCGGCGGCCGGCTCGAGGATCGCCAGACCATGGCGGCCGGAGGTGTGGGCGACGTACATCCCGGGTCGGATCGCACCGGCGTCGGTCATCGTCTGGACGACGTTGCCGAGCATGTCGTCGGGGACGGTGAGCAGAAGGAGGTCGCACGCGCGAGCGACGGCGGTCGGCTTCTCGACCGGGATACCCGGGAGAAGAGCGGCGATACGTGCGCGGGAGGCGTCGGACTCTCCGGCGACGGCGGCGACCTCATGACCTGCGGACCGAAGCGCTGCGGCAAGGACGGCCCCGACGCGACCCGCGCCGACGACGCCCACCCTGAGTGGGTTCATGGTGGTAGACCTTTCGTTCCAGTCCCTCCGACCACTCCCCCTTGTGAGCGGAGCCGGGATGGGTACCAGACGTTGTGCCTGCGTGCTCGGCCACGGTGACCGAGACGAAACAAAGGTACGCCGCCGGTCACTCTTCCGAAACATCATGATGACGTGACTGCCATCACACGAGCGAGCCGACCGTGGGCCACACGCCGAACCAACGGCTCGGTATCACCTCGCCCCCAGCATTGGAGTCGACCACGCGGGCCGTGGAAGAATCCACCCCTCCTCGTCATCTATCAAAGGGTTAGATTTCAGTGCTTCGTAACGTTGCCGTGCTGCTTGCCGGCGGTGTGGGCTCCCGAGTGGGCCTCGACATCCCGAAGCAGCTCATCAAGATCGCAGGGATGCCGATCATGGAGCACACCCTCGGCGTGCTCGACCGCCACCCGGAGATCGACGAGATCATCATCCTGATGGCCCCCGGTCACCTCGACGCCGTGCACGCGATGACCCGCGACGGCCGCTACCCGAAGGTCTCCAAGATCCTCGAGGGCGCCGAGACCCGCAACGAGACGACCAAGCGCGCCCTGGCCGCCCTGCCGGAGGGCGAGGAGTGCAACGTGCTCCTCCACGACGCCGTGCGTCCGCTGCTCAGCGAGGAGGTGATCACCAACTGCTTCAAGGCGCTGCTGACCTACCAGGCCGTCGACGTGGCCATCCCCTCCGCGGACACGATCATCGAGATCGACGACGACAACACGATCGCGCAGATCCCGGACCGCTCGCGCCTGCGCCGCGGCCAGACCCCGCAGGCCTTCCTCGCCTCGACCCTGAAGCGGGCCTACGAGATCGCCGACCAGGACCCGAAGTTCAAGGCGACCGACGACTGCAGCGTCGTGCTGAAGTACCTTCCCGACACCAAGATCTGGGTGGTCGACGGTCACGAGCAGAACATGAAGGTCACCGAGCCGATCGACGTCTACATCGCCGACAAGCTCTTCCAGCTCACCGCCCACCAGCAGTTCCCGCAGAAGGACGAGTCCGACTACCGGGCCGCGCTCGAGGGCAAGAACATGGTCGTCTTCGGCGGCAGCTACGGCATCGGCGCCGACATCGCGGAGCTGGCCGAGTCCTACGGCGCCAACGTCGCCTCCTACAGCCGCTCGGCCACCAACACCGACGTCGCCAAGCGGGCCGACATCGTCGCCGCGGCGGCCGACGCCGGCAAGCGCTTCGGCTCGATCGACTTCGTGGTCAACACCGCGGGCGTGCTGCCGCGTGGTGAGCTGGCGACCGTGTCGGAGGAGACGATCTACACCGCGACCGAGATCAACTACATCGCGCCGGTGCTGATCGCCCAGGAGTTCTTCCCCTATCTCGCCCGGGCCAAGGGCTCGCTGCTCTTCTTCACCTCGAGCTCCTACACCCGCGGCCGCCGCGGCTACGCGCTCTACTCCTCGGCCAAGGCGGCCACGGTCAACCTGACCCAGGCGCTCGCCGACGAGTGGGCCGACCAGGGCGTACGCGTCAACGCGATCAACCCCGAGCGCACCGCCACCCCGATGCGCACCAAGGCGTTCGGCCAGGAGCCGTCCCACACGCTCCTGGAGTCCAAGGCGGTCGCGCGAGCGTCGCTGGACACCCTGATCGCGTCGAGCACCGGCCACGTCATCGACCTGCGCCGCATCGATCCGATCCAGGAGGCCCTGGACGCCGCAGCGGGGAACTGACCCGATGACGAGCACCCCGACCGTCCCGGCCGACACCGCCCCCGCCGACACCCCCGCACCCAAGCCCAAGAAGGCCGTACGCCGCCCCCGGCTCGGCGCGCTCGACGCGCTCCGGTTCATCGCGGCGGCGGTCGTCGTGGGCTACCACCTCACCGGCATCGCGACGCCCTACTGGGGTCTCGACCCCCACGAGGTCTTCCCGACGCTCAACCACGTCACCCGCTACGGCTACCTCGGCGTGGAGCTCTTCTTCATCATCAGCGGCTTCGTCATCCTGATGACCGCGTGGGGACGTGACCTGCCCGGTTTCGTCTCCTCCCGGGTCGCCCGGCTGTTCCCGGCCTACTGGGTCGCGGTGGCCATCACGCTGATCCTCCAGGCCTACTGGAAGGGCGGCCGCGACCAGGGGTTCGTCGGCGGCCTGATCAACCTGACCATGACCCAGGACGCCTGGGACGTGCTCAGTGCGCAGGGCGCCTTCTGGACGCTCTGGATCGAGCTCAAGTTCTACCTGCTGATCGGGGTGTTCCTGCTCGTCGGGATCACCAAGCAGCGGGTCATCGCGGTCGCGTTCCTGTGGCCGCTGCTCGCCCAGATCGCCCGGGCGACCGACTCCGGCATGCTCAACTCGCTGCTGTTCGCGGAGTACGCCCCGTTCTTCGCGATGGGCATGGCGCTGTTCCTCGTCTACCGGTTCGGCAACTCCTTCGTCGCCTGGCTCGCGGTCGCCTACAACGTGATCCTCGGCATCCGGCAGGCGACCGAGTACGCCGACCGGGCCACCGAGCTCGTCGGCGCGACCGTCTCACCGTTGGTCACCGGGCTCGCGATCGTCGCGTTCGCCGCGCTCGTCTGGCTCGTCTCTGCCGGCCCGCTCGGCCGCGTCGAGGCGCGCTTCCTGACGACGCTCGGGGCATTGACGTACCCGCTCTACCTGATCCACGCGCAGTTCGCGTTCTGGGTGATCGACATGTTCCACGGCCGCTACGACGAGTACGTCGTCCTGGCCGCGGCCATCGCGACCGCCCTCGTCCTGGCCGTCGCGCTTCACTACCTTGTCGAGCGGCGCCTGCACGATCCTGTGCGTGACGCGGTCTTGCGCGGTTTGCGAGAGACGCCACTTCAACAGCGCTAGTGTCGCTCCATGCGGCTCCTGGTCAGGCCGGATCGCAGCAGCACGGCTCGACCCCGGCACATCAATCCATCCCGAGTGCGGCTCCGTCAGGAGATGGCACGCTTCGCCAAAGGCACCAAGCGGGGCATGCGTGTCCTCGACGCGGGAGCGGGGCGATCGCCCTACCGCAAGCTGTTCAAGCACGCTCACTACGAGGCCGCTGACTTCGCTCAGCTGGACTCGTCGTACGCACCCCTGGACTACGTCTGCGACATCACCGACATCCCGGTCGACGACGGGCGCTTCGACCGGGTGATCTGCAACCAGGTTCTCGAGCACGTGCCCGAGCCGGAGAAGGCCATCGCGGAGCTGCACCGCGTGCTGAAGCCGGGCGGGCGCATCTTCCTCTCCGCTCCGCTCTTCTTCGCCGAGCACCAGAAGCCCTACGACTTCTTCCGCTACACCCAGTTCTCGCTGCGGAAGATGTTCGAGGAGGCCGGCTTCGAGATCGCCCGGATGAACTGGCTCGAGGGCTACTTCGGCACGGTCGCCTACAGCTATCAGATGATGGCGAGGAACCTTCCCGCGAGCGTCGACGAGCTCCGCGGGCGCGGTCTGCGCTGGAAGCTCGCCTACATCGCCCCGATCGTGCTCCTCAACCGGAAGCTCGCGGTCCGGCTCAGCCGCCTGTACGCACGGCTGGAGGTCTCCGGCAGCCGTTTCGAGCGCGGGATGCCGAAGAACTACGTCGTGGTCGCGCGCAAGCCCGAGACGGCCGCGCCGGCGAAGCCGAAGGCCACCGCGACGACCGCCGAGCTCGAGGCCGAGGTCGCCCGGCTGAGGGCGGAGACCATCCGCACCCGGGAGTCGGTGCGCGACCCGCTGGTCGACCTCGAGCTCCCGGCCGAGGTCCGCACCGTCCTCGACGGCGTCCGGGCCGAGCACCTCACCTACCTCAAGCCCGAGAACCTGGAGGTGCTCGCCCGGCAGGTGCTCGATGCCGACCTCCGGAACCGGCCCGGACTGATCATCGAGACCGGCGCCGCTCTGGGTGGCTCCGCGATCACGATGGCGGCGGCCAAGGACCCGAAGCGGGTGATGCGGGTCTACGACGTCTTCGGGATGATCCCCGAGCCGTCCGAGCGCGACGGCGAGGACGTGCACAAGCGCTACCGCAAGATCGTCAGCGGCACCTCGAAGGGCATCGGCGGGGAGACCTACTACGGCTACCGCGACAACCTCTACGACGAGGTGAGCGACTCCTTCGCCCGGCACGGGATCGACCTGGCCGAGCACAACGTCGAGCTCGTGCAGGGCCTGTTCCAGGACACCCTGAAGATCGACGAACCGGTGGCCTTCGCCCACCTCGACGGCGACTGGTACGAGTCGACGATGACCTGTCTGGAGCGGATCACCCCGCACCTGGTCGTGGGTGGACGGATCGTGCTCGACGACTACTTCCACTACAGCGGGTGCCGCGACGCGGTCGACGAGTACTTCCAGGACCGGCCCGGGTTCAGGCTGGAGCGACGTACGAAGCTGCACGTCGTTCGCACCATGTAGGAATACCCGGTTAACCGGGTATTCCTACATGCGGATATCCCGCGGACTCAGCGCCGCTGCAGGTGCAGCACGTCGTTCGGCCCGAACGACACCTCGAAGTTCGGGCGTACGTGCCGGGGCCGGCCGAGCGTGGTCTGCCAGTTCCAGTTGTGGACGGTGAACCGGAGCCGCAGGTCGAGGTTGCGCGACTCGTCGGAGAACTCCTCGAAGACCTCCGCGAGGTCGAACCGGGAGGCGAGCCGGAAGGCGCCGCGGCCCTCGGGAGAGACCTCGAGCGGCAGCGAGGCGACCTCGCCGGTCTCGTTGCAGACGGCGTCGAGGGTGACGATGCGGTCGGCCATCACGCCCTTGGGCCACTCGCCCGTCACGGTGAGCGTGGCGTCGAAACGGAGCGTACGGGAGTCCCGGAAGGCGGCCGAGCTGGCCTGGGTGCGACCCAGGCGGCTGGCCGGACCCGGCAGGCGGGTGGCGACGCCCTCGGGCATCGGCCGCGCCCAGCCGAGGGCGTGCACGTCGAGCCGGGCGCGCGCCTTCTCGATCCGGCCGGGGCGCTGGGCGACGGCACCCTCGAAGGCGACCCGCCAGTCCTCGAGGAAGGCGCGCCAGGTGTGCTTCTCCGCCTTCTCCAGCGCCTTGCGGGACATCTCGGCCACCATCTCGGGGGCGTCGATCATCCGGATGCAGCGGTCGGCGACGGCGTCGATGTCCTCGGCCTCGACGATGAAGCCGTCGACACCGTCGCTGATCTGCTCGCGCGGACCGTAGTTGATGTCGTAGCTGATCACCGGACACCCGAAGGAGAGCGACTCCAGGGTCGCCAGCGGGTAGCCCTCGTTGACGCTGGTCATGATGAAGCCGGTCGCGTGCAGCAGCGCTTCCTTGGCCCGCGGGTCGTGGCCCATGAGCTGGACGTTCTTGCCGACGTCGAGGGTCTCGATCAGGTCGGCCAGCGGCTTGTAGAGCTTGCCGTCGCCGTAGATCTGGAACTTCGCCTCGGGCCGCTTCTCGATCACCTTGGCGAAGGCCTTGATGGCGTGCTCGAGGCGCTTCTGCGGCTCGAGGCGGGCAACGGTGACGAACGTCGCCGGCTCCCGGTCGGGCATCACTTCGGGCAGCTCCGGCAGCTCGACCGGGTTGGGCACGACGAACCGGTGCGAGGTCGAGCCGTAGCGCATCGCGATGTGCTCGGACTGGCGATGGGTGAGGTTCACCAGCGCGTCGTACTCGTGGATGTTGTCGAGCAGCGGCGCGTACTTGCCCGAGAGCTGGGAGTTCCAGCGCCGCTCCTTCACCACATGGTTGTTGTGCATGAGGTGGAGGAAGTAGAAGCGGTCGTCCTGGCGCGGCATCACGTCGCGCAGCGCGAACCGGGAGTCGGTCACCATGAAGACCCGCTCGGCGTCGCCCACGAGCAGCTCGAGCCAGTGCCACAGCCAGCCGCCGACGGCCTCCCACGACCGGATCGGACGCCCCTCGGCGTCGGTGAGGATGTAGGGGACCCGCGACGCGGCCGGAGCCCCCGGCCCCGGCGCCCGCAGATAGATCGACCCGTCGGCGCGGCGGTAGTCGCGCGCCAGGTCCTTCCCCGACTGGGAGTGGGCGGTGTAGTAGACGGTGCCGTCGGGGTGGAGTACGTCCGACGTGGTCGTGCCGGGCACCTCGGCCAGTCGCCCGCCGAGCCCGGCGACGGACTCGTCCGGCTCGTCGGTGGGGGTGTGGTGGCGGTACCACTCGTAGAGGTTGAGGAGCTCCATGCCCTCGATCAGCTGGCCCGACTCGCGCAGCACCTCACGCACCTCGTCGTAGACGGGCTTCGACTCGGTGGTCAGCAGCGTGGTCGGGATCCCGGTGTGCTGGGTGATCAGGCGGTTGCGCATGATCATCGCGCGGGTCTGTCCACCGAACTTCGTCGCGATCTCGTTGCACATCGTGAGGTAGCGGCCCTCAGGGAGCGCGACCTGCTCGTGGGGGTTGGCGATCGGCATGCGGAGAGGTTAGTCCGCGCCTTTGGGGATCGCCGATTCTTCGGGCAGGATATCCCGTCTGGATCATAGGGGGGATCGCGTGAACGGACCGCGAACAACGCGGCTCCGCCCAACGACATCACGTCGAACACCAATGAAGGAGTCCCATGGCCAGCCCAGCTCGACGACTCGCTCGCCAGCTGCTTCCGGAGCGCCTGCGTCAGAGCCTGACCGCTCGCGTCCCGTCCATCTCGGAGGGCACGCCGCACGCTGACAAGGCTGGCAAGCCGGCGCCGATCTCCATCGAGGTCGAGCCGCTCGTCGTCGCCGCTGATCTGGAAGGGGCGGTCGCCGCCGCCGGTGGCGGCTTCTACGAGCGCGCCTGGGCCCTCTTCCAGGGCATCCCGGTCGAGACGTGGGCCGTCACGGCCGCCGACGAGTACGTCATGTCCGGGCTCCACGTCGACCCCGACGCCACCCGCGCGACCCTGCGCGACCTGGCCGAGTCCGGCGCTGCGTACGTCCCGGGGCGGGCGTGGCTGGCGATGACCAGCCGGATCTTCGGCTTCGGCGACCAGGAACTGGCCCGCAGCCTCTACGCGCGGCTCGACGAGGCCGTCGGCGACGGCACCAAGGGCGACACGAAGTGGGTCGTCGAGAGCCGTGACTGGCTGCGCTCGTGGGTGGCGGCCGACAACGACGAGCCCGACGGCCCGGAGGTTCCGGAGGACACCGTCTCCTACGCCGTCGTCGACTACGGCCACCCCGGCCGCTCCCGCGCCTCGGCCAACATCGGCGACCACGTCCAGACCCTCGCCTCCCTCGGGCACGTGGTCCGCCACAAGGACCTGGAGTTCACCGGCGAGTCCGAGCTCGACGACCTCGCCGAGCGGCTGCGCGCGCGGGTCCGTCCCGAGCGGGTCCGAGAGGGCCTCTCCGCCAAGGTCCAGCTGATGACCCTCCAGCGCGACGCGTCGATGTACCAGCCGGTCCCGAAGGACACCTGGATGCTCGGCTTCGGGTGGTACATGCACCCCATCTTCGAGATGCGCTACGGGATGCCGTTCCACAAGAACCTGCGCCCGATCTTCGTCTCGTTCCACTGCAGCACCCGCGCGATGATGACCGACGAGACGATCGAGTACCTGAAGAAGTACGCCCCGATCGGCTGCCGCGACTGGACGACCGTCGACATCCTGCTCTCCGTCGGCGTGCCCGCCTTCTTCTCGGGCTGCCTCACCACCACGGTCTCGACCGTCTTCCCCGACGCGGACCAGCTGCCCGGGCCCGACGCCCCGGTCGGCTACGTCGACGTCTTCGACGGCTCGATCCCCGAGGGTGCTCCCACCTACGCCCAGGGCGGTCTCGACGAGGTCCGGTTCCGGCCGTTCGTGCGCAACATCGACGACGCGATCGCGATGCTCGAGGGCTACCGCCGTGACCACCGCAAGCTGGTCACCAGCCGTCTGCACTGCTACCTGCCCGGTCGCAGCATCGGCATCGACATCGACTTCCGCCCGAAGAACCTCTCCGACCCCCGCTTCGCCGGTCTCAACCCGCTCACCCCGGACGAGTTCGACGGCATCCGGGAGAGCATGAACGACCGGCTCGAGACGATCCTCACCAAGATCTTCTCCGGCGCGAGCGTCGAGGAGGTCTACGAGCAGTGGCGCGAGATGAACGCCGCCGAGGTCGAGATCGCGCGTCAGCGCCGGGCCTCCGCCCGCAAGGTCGGCGAGCTGCGCAGCTCGATCGCCGATGACGTACGCAGCAACCCGGTGCACACCCCGGAGCAGGTCCCGGCCGACGCGATCCACGTCGCCGTCTCGGCCCGCCCGAAGCAGCGCCCGAAGCTGCGCCGGCTGATCAAGTCGATCAAGGCCTACTCGTCGCGTCCGGTCCACCTCTGGGTCAACACCGGTGGCACCGACCTGCGGCTCGACGAGCTCGCCCGCCCGGGCATCACGCTCAGCGCGCTGGACGTGTCCGGCTTCGACGGCATCAAGCTGCCGGACGGCAGCACGATGCCGATCGGCCAGGTCGAGCGCCTCGTGGTCGCCGACCTGCTGCCCGACGTCGACAAGCTCGTCATCCTGCCGGTCTCCGCGGTGCTCACCGAGGACATCGCCGGCCTGGCCGACACCGACCTCGAGGGCAACCTGCTGGCGGCCACCGACGTCGTCGGCACCCGCGGGGTCAGCGGCTTCCAGCAGATCCACGCTGCTGCCAACAAGCAGGCCGAGCGCACCACCGAGGCTGCCGAGCTGCGTCGAGACGGCCACCAGCGGCACGCGTTCGACTTCGACGCCTTCGACATCGAGGTGCTCGTGCTCGACGCCGCCCAGTGGCGCGACAAGGGGCTGCTCACCTCGCTGGCGCCCTACGTCGAGACCTACGGGATGACCTACCGCAACGTGGTCCTCCTCGAGGTCGGCCCGCACCGCACGGTGCTCCCGGAGCGCTGGAACGCGATCCCCGGCAAGACCTCGGTGAACAAGCCGGCTCTCGCCCGGCTGTCCTGATCTGAAGGGAACGATGCAGTGGGGCTGTGATCCGGTCGCGGTCGGCTCGTCGGCTGTCTAGGGCAGCGGGTCCCAGCGCCACGGTCGCGGACCGTTCAGTCCCCTGAGACAGCCGACCCGAGTGACTGCGTTAGGTCTCAGAGCTGGGTCGTGCTGGGCTCGGTAGGCGGCGTAGCAGGTGACTCGGAGCTCGCGGATGTCGCGGAAGAGGTCGAACCCGTCCCACAGGGTGACGTCGCGTCCGTAGGCCTCGCAGTAGTCGGCGTAGTCCACTGCCGACAGCGTTGAATACGACGTCACCCGGCACGCGGTCGAGGTCAGGTCCCACTCGGGAGGGCCGACGGTACATCGCTCCAGGTCGAGGAGGGTGACCCCTTCGGGGGTACCGACCACGTTGCCGGCCCAGGCGTCTCCGTGGATCACAGAGTCAGGGAGGCCACGGGGCCGATCCGTCCAGGCTGCTTGAAGGTCCTCGAGCCTCGCCAGCAGCCAGGTGCGATCGTCGGTCGGTAGCCAGGTCGCGGCGGTGATGCGTTCCTCGAGGCGCACGAACGGCGCCAGCCGGGCGACCATCTTGCCGGGGATGGGCAGGGAGTGGAGTTGCTTCAACGCTGCCGCGACCTCGCGGGGCGTGCCTGGGCGATGGTTGCCAAGGTCGTGCCAGAAGGTAACCGGGTGGCCCTCGACGACGACCGGCTGGTCGGCTTGGAGGTCTGCGTACGGCTGGACCGCGCGGACCCCGTTGGCGTTGAGCCAGCTGGCCAGGAAGACCTCCCGGCTTGCGGCCTGTTCTTGACCGGGCTTGGAGACCCTGGCGATCGCACCGCCCGAGAGGCGGTAGACGTGGTTCTCGCCTGCACTCAACACCTGTGCATCCGCAGCCGGCAACCCGGCTCGATGGCAGGCAGCCGCGAGAATCTCATCCGACCCGAGCGCTGGAGCGTGGTTCACGAGGCGACGCCAACGGTTCGTACGGTCTCCAGCACCTCAGCCACCTCGTCGCGCCGATCGTGCTGGTGAAGACGAGCGGACTGGGCGACCTCCGACGCAGTCCGATGCAGCCGCTTGGAGAGCACACCTTCTGCGTCACCGACTGCAGCCCGGGCAATCTCGACGGCGTGGTCCGGGTCGCCGGTTCGCATGGTGATCGCGGCCAGTTTGAACCCGCTGATCGCTCGCGACCGGACGTAGGAGTCGGGATGCTCGTCGACCGCGGTCGCGAGCCGGTGGGCCGTCTCCTCCACGCGTACGCCGTGGACGGCCAGCTCGGCGAGCGCGTGTCCGGTGTCGCCACAGTGCTGGGCGTGATCGTAGTAGGCCATCCAGGGCACGTCGTCGTCGGGATTGGCGCGGGCGAACGCATCGTCCGCCTCCCCGACCGCCTGCAGCGTCGCATCGACGTCTCCCCGCCGGCCGTGAGCACGGGCCACGGCGGTGAACAGCATGGCTTGCTCTGTCGCCGTGAGCCGGTCGCGGCGAACGAGCCCCAACTGCGCAAGGGTCAGGGCGCCTTCGGCGTCACCAACCCAGACCGCTTGTCGTGCGCGCCAGGACAACGACTTCGCGCGAAGATGCCAGTCACCGCCGTCCTCGGCACAAGCGGTGGCAAAGGCCAGAACCCGATCGGCGAGCTGGTGCTGATGGGAGTCGAACAGCAGAGCCCCGGTGACGACACCGAGCTGACCGACCGCCGCGAGCAGCTCGGGCCGAAGCCGATGCGGGCACGGCAGCTTCAGCAGGTTCGCCGCGCGGCTCATCTCCGAC
>NZ_JBHVKN010000078.1:0-21614 GCF_042798075.1 Nocardioides sp. NPDC057772 | reverse complement strand
CCCCGCGACGAGCCGCCAGCCCCGCGATCACATCCAGATCGGAACGTACGCCGTCCGGCGGTGTGACCGCCGCCTGCCGCAGGATGACCCGGCCTTCGAGGTTGGTCATGGTGCCGGTCTCTTCGGCCCACTGGGTCACCGGCAGCACCACGTCGGCCAGGGCCGCGGTCTCGCTCATCACCATGTCGGCGACCACGAGCAGGTCGAGCGACGCCAGCCGCTCGGTGACGTGGGTGGCGTTCGGGGCGGAGACGACGATGTTGGAGCCGAAGACGAGCAGGCTCTTGGGGCCCTCGGGGGTGCCGAGCGCGTCCAGCAGCTCGTAGGCGGAGCGGCCCTTGCCGGGGATGGTCTCCGGGTCGACACCCCAGACGGCAGCGACGTGCGCGCGGGCCGCGGGGTCGTCGATCATCCGGTAACCGGGGAGCTGGTCCGCCTTCTGGCCGTGCTCGCGGCCGCCCTGGCCGTTGCCCTGGCCGGTCAGGCAGCCGTATCCGGCGTACGCCTTGCCGGGCATGCCGAGCGCGAGCGCGACGTTGAGCCAGGCCAGGACGGTCGCGGTGCCCTGCGCGTGCTGCTCGGCGCCGCGGGCGGTCAGGACCATCACCTTCTCCGCGTTCGCGAGCAGGGAGGCGAGCTCACGCAGCTGCGCGGCCTCGACCCCGCTGACCCGCTCGACCATCTCCGGCCACCAGGCGGCCACGGAACGACGTACGTCCTCGAAGCCTGTGGTCCGCTCGGCGATGTAGTCCTCGTCGACCGCGCCGGCGGCGTCGAGCAGGTGCAGGACACCGAGGGCGAGGGGCAGGTCGGTGCCGGGGACCGGCTGCAGGAAGAGGTCGGCACGCTCACCGGTCGGGGTGAGCCGCGGGTCGATGACGACGACCTTGCCGCCGTTCTCGCGAAGCCGGTCGAGGTGGCGGGCCGCCGGCGGCATCGTCTCGGCGAGGTTGGAGCCGACGAGCACGCAGACGTCGGTCCGCTCGATGTCGGCCAGCGGGAACGGCAGCCCGCGGTCGACGCCGAAGGCCTGGTTGCCCGCGGAGGCCGCGGACGACATGCACCAGCGGCCGTTGTAGTCGATCTGGGAGGTGCCGAGGGCGACTCGGGCGAACTTCCCGAGCTGGTAGGCCTTCTCGTTGGTCAGCCCACCGCCACCGAAGACGGCGTTGGCATCGGCACCGTGCTCGTCTCGCAGGGCGGAGAGCTTCGCCGCGATCAGGTCGAGCGCCTCGTCCCAGGTCGCTGCGCTCCACTCCCCCGTCGCCCGGTCGCGCACCATCGGCGTGGTCAGCCGCTCACGGCTGCCGCGCAGTCCTGCCGCCGTCCATCCCTTGCGGCAGAGTGCACCCTCGTTCACCGGGAACGAGCGCTCACTGACCTCCAGCCGGGGCCCTTTGCGCGAAAGGGTCATCCCGCACTGCAGGCTGCAGTAAGGACAGTGGGTGTCGGTCACGCGTACTCACACCGTTTCGGGTCGGGGACTGGCGACCTCTACCTTCCGGCGTCAACGTTTCGCGCCGATCGGCTCTCCGTACCCCTTCCGTCAACTTCCGCTCACCACCTCACAACCCACCTGCCGAAGCGTCACGTACGTCGGCCGAGGCGTCAGTCCCGTCGGCCGAGGCGGCAGGGCGGTGCCGTCTCGGCCAGCGCAAGCGACGTCTCGGCCAGCGCAAGCGACGTCTCGGCCGACGCGGGCGACGCCTCGGCTATCAGGGCGTACGCCGCCGCAGCGTCGCCGAGCCGAGAGCGAGCCCGGCCACGACGAACCCGCCGACGACGGCCAGATCCGTCCAGACGTCACCGGTCTCGATGGAGGTGACCAGGTGGGTCATCGCATCGACGGCGTAGGAGAGCGGGAGTACGTCGGAGATGGCCTCCAGCACCCCGGGGAGTGACTCGCGCGGCACCAGGAGCCCGCACAGCAGGATCTGCGGGACCACGATCGCGGGCATGAACTGCACCGCCTGGAACTCGGTCGCGGCGAAGGCCGAGACGAGCAGCCCGAGCGCGGTGCCGAGGACAGCGTCGACGATCGCGACGACCACGAGCAGGGCGACCGAGCCGGTGATCTCCAGCCCGAGCAGTCCGACGCTCACCACGACAGCGACTCCCGACTGGACGGCGGCCAGCAGCCCGAAGGCGAGCGCGTAGCCGAGCAGGAAGTCGCCCTTGCCCAACGGCATCGCCAGCAGCCGCTCGAGCGTCCCCGAGGAGCGTTCGCGGAGCGTGGTCACCGAGGTGACCAGGAACATCACGATGAACGGGAAGATCGCCAGCAGGGCCGGGCCGATCCGGTCGAAGATCGGCGCGGGCGAATCCTCGTACATCCACCACAGCAACGACATCAGCAACGTCGGCAGCACCACCAGCATCACCAGGGTGCGGTGGTCGCGGCGGACCTGGGCGAGCACACGCCCGGCGACAGCGAGGGTTCGTCGCAGACTCACGCCGCCACCTCCGTAGCGCAAGCGCCAGAGTACGGACGCGGCGGCGTGTTGATTGTCTGGTTCGCTCGCTGGCGCTCGCTCATCGCGCGGCCTCCTTCACCAGCGTCAGGAAGGCGTGCTCGATGTCCTCGGCGTTGGCCTTCTGCTTGATCTCGGACGGGCTGCCGTCGGCGAGGATCGCGCCCTCGCGCATCAGCAGCAGCCGGTCGCACCGGTCCGCCTCGTCCATCACGTGGCTCGACACGATCACCCCGGCACCCGCCTCGGCCAAGGCCCGGAAGGTGCCCCAGAGCTGCTCGCGCAGCACCGGGTCGAGCCCGACCGTCGGCTCGTCGAGCACCAGCAGCGAGGGTGAGCCGAGCAGCGCCGCCGCGAGCGAGACCCGGGAGCGCTGGCCGCCGGAGAGGTCGCGTACGACCTGGTCGGCATGGGACGCCAGGTCCACGGTCTCGATCGCCGATGTCACCGAGGACGCGGGCGCGCCGAGCACCTTGGCGAAGAAGCGGAGGTTCTCGGTGACCGTCAGGTCGTCGTAGACGCTGCTGGCCTGGGTGACGTAGCCGATCCGGGAGCGCAGCGAGGCGGAGCCCGCAGGCTCACCATGCACGATCAAGCTCCCGGTCACCTTCGCCTGGACGCCGACCAGCGCGCGCATCAGCGTGGTCTTGCCGCAGCCCGAGGGCCCGAGCAGGCCGGTCAGCTCGCCTGCCCGGATGGAGAAGTCGAGGTCGTGGAGGACCTCGCGCTTCCCGCGTACGACCCGGAGGCCGGACACCTCCACCACGTTATTCATCACATGATGAAATGTGGCACGACGGCGCCCCGCGCGCAAGAGGCGCTACGGCAAAGGCCCGGTCAGATAGCCCTGCACCACCGGCGCGTACGTCGCCACCAGCGTCTCCGCGGGCGCCGAGGCGAGCGGCTCGATGCGAGCGATGTAGCGCAGCGCGACGAGCCCGACCAGCTGCGAGGCCACCAGCGTGACCCGCCGCTCCGGCTCGTCGAGGTCGAGCGCCTCGCTGACCGGAGCCAGGATCAGCCGGCCGAAGGCGTCCGGCACCAGAGCCTTCCCCTCGGGCTCGAAGGCGCTGCGCATCAACGCCATCAGCGGAAGCCGGGACTCCTCGTCGTCCCAGACGCTCAGGAGCAGGCGGATGAGCCGCTCCCCCACACCGTCGCGCCCTCCGGCGGCCACCACGGGCACGATCTCCCGCGGGTCGACGCGCAGCTCCAGCGAGGCGACGAAGAGGTCCTCCTTGGTGCCGAAGTAGTGGTGCACCAGGGCGGAGTCGACGCCGGCGGCGGTCGCGATCCCGCGGACGGAGGTCGCGGCGTACCCGTGCTGCGCGAAGCGCTGCCGAGCCACCGCCAGGATCGCCGCCCGCGTGTCCGGCGAACCGGGCCTGCGCCCCCGCCGCGGTGCTGTCGTGCTCATGGGAGCACGCTAACCCGGGTACCTCGGCTCGCGACGCGGCTCGGTCCGGCGCAACCAGGCCGCGGGGCGGCCGACGAGCCATTCCAACGGTCCCGGGCGTCCCCAGGCGGTGACGAGCGCGCCGATCGCCAGCACGACGAGCACATGCAGGACGTACGTGTCCGGCGTCTCCGCCGGCCAGACCGCATCGGTCCTCATCACCACGTGCAGCGTGTAGAGGGTGAGGGTCATCGTGCCGGCGCCGAAGAGCACCGCCATCCCGACCCGCCACCGGGACGGAAGCCGGAGCGCGATCATCTGGCACGCGCCGATCACGAACATCGAGCTGCCGATCGTCTGCGCCAGGTCGAACGGCGTCGACGAGTGCGGCGCCACGACCAGCAGCCACTGCCAGCCGCCGTCGACCGGCGTCTGCCCGTAGAGGCCGTGGCTCATCGAGGTCAGCGCGCCGTCGATGTCCATCCCCGGAAAATCGCGCAGCAGCACCTCGGCCACCGACGGCAACCGGGTCAGCCTTCCCGACAGCCAGGTGGCCGAGACCGAGATGATGACGCCGGCCGTCCAGAGCATCGTGACCAGGTTGCGGTTGCGCAGGTCGATGCGGCCGACGGCCATCCCGATCAGCAGGTAGGCCAGCCACGGGACGGCCGGGTAGTAGCCGGTGAAGAGCAGCTCGGCGAGCAGGCGGCCCGGTTCGAGCAGCTGGGACGGCTCCGGGCTGTCGAACTGTCGCGGCGGCAGCATCGGCCGGACGACCTGCGACAACAGCGGTCCCAGGACGATCCAGACCACACCGAGCAGCCACAGCCACCGCGCCCGCAGCCCCAGGAACGGGATCGCGATCAGGAACAGCACGCCGTAGTAGGTCAGGATGATCGCGATGCCGGTGCCGAGCGAGCCGAGCACCAGCCCGAGCGCGGCGATCAGCACCGCCCGCACGGCCAAGCCGGCGGACCGCGACGCGAGCACCCGGCCCCGCACCGGGTTCTGACGGCCGGTCATCAGCGCCAGGCTCACCCCGGCGAGCACGGCGAAGAGCGCCGCGGACCGGCCGCCGGCCGCGGCCTGGACCCTGGTCAGCTCGCCGGTCGCGTCGACCGGGTCGAGCACGTGGGTCGCCATCATGCCCAGCAGCGCCAGGCACCGCGCCACGTCGACACCGACGAGACGCGTCGAGAGTCGATCGGTGAGGGCGGACATCGCCCCAAGAGTAGAGATATCTCACGCAGCCCGCGGGTTCACCCACCCCCAACACCTGCTTTACCGTGGGAACGATGTCCGTAGATACCGCCCTGACCCGCTCGTGGGTGGGGCACGATGCCGGCAGCAGCGGCTACCGGCGGATCCTGATCGGCCTCTTCGCCGCCGGGATCGCGACCTTCGGGCAGATGTACTCCACCCAGGGCATCCTGCCCACCGTCGCGCACGCGCTCGAGGTCAGCGAGGCCTCGGCCGCGCTCACCGTCTCCACCGCGACCCTCGGGCTCGCCGTCAGCGTGCTCGGCTGGTCCTGGGTGGCCGACCGCATCGGCCGGGCACCGGCGATGAAGATCGCGCTCTCGATATCCCTCGTCCTCGGCCTGCTCACCCCGCTCGCTCCTGGTTTCACCACTCTCCTCGTCCTGCGCAGCCTCGAGGGCCTCGCGCTCGGCGGCGTACCGGCCCTCGCGGTCGCCTACCTCGCCGAGGAGATCCACGTACGCCACGTCAGCCTCGCCGCGGCCATCTACATCTCCGGCACCACCGTGGGCGGCCTCCTCGGCCGGGTCATCACCGGTCCGTTCGCCGACCTCGGCGGCTGGCGGCTGGGCGTCACCGCCGGCGGCGTCCTCTCGGCGATCGCCGCGATCGTCGCCATCACCTTGATCCCGCGCGCCCAGGGCTGGGTCCGGCCGACCGGCAGGCCGGCCACCTCCGTACGCCAAGGGGTGCTCGCCAACCTCCGCGACCCGGGCATGCTCGTCCTCTACGGGCAGGCGGCACTGCTGATGGGCGGGTTCGTGGCGACGTACAACTATCTGGGGTTCCGCCTCGAGCGCGAGCCCTTCGGGCTGCCGGTGGCCATCTCCAGCCAGATCTTCTTCGCCTACCTCGGCGGAACGGTCTCGTCCTCGGTGGCGGGCCGCCTGGCTGCCACCCACGGCCGGCGAAAGGTCATGCTGACCTGCGTCGTCATCACGATCGTCGGCGTCGTGATGACCCTCCCCGACAACCTCGCGATGGTCCTGACGGGTCTCTTCGTCCTCACCACCGGCTTCTTCGGCGCCCACGGCGTCGCCTCGGGCTGGGTCGGAGCCCGCGCGAAGGTCGGCAAGGCCCAGGCCAGCGCCCTCTACAACCTCTTCTACTACGGCGGCTCGAGCCTGTTCGGCTGGCTGCTGGGCTATGCGTACGTCGTCGGCTGGTGGGGCGTCGCCAGCGCCGTCCTCGTCCTCGCCCTGACCTCGCTCACCTGGTCCTGGCTGGCCGCCCGCGACTGAGCCGTCCCCGTCGGTCGGATGGTGAGACGCGCGGGCGAACTGGGCGGGCTCTTCGTGGACTTGGTGGGTGTTTCAGTGCCCGTCCAGCCCAGGGATACCCGGCCGACCGGGTATCCCAGCCGGTCAGGGCTTGAAGTGCTCCCGCGCGAACTCGAGGGACTCCCGGAGGTCGGCGACGCGCTCGGCGCGGGAACGAGCGCGACGGGTGTTGATCTCGAGGACGATCTCGCCCTCGAACCCGGTGGCGGCGAGATGGCGCAGGAACTTGTCGGCGCCCATGTGGCCGCGGCCGGGGACGAGGTGCTCGTCCTTGGCCGAGCCGGTGCCGTCGGTGAGGTGGATGTGGCGGAGCCGTGAGCCGAGCCTCGTGGCCATCTCGATGACGTCGTCCCCCGCGATCGCGGCGTGGGAGAGGTCGATGGTGGTGTTGGCGTACTCCTCGGTCGAGGGGTCCCAGTGGGGCAGGTACATCGGCGTCGAGCGCCTGGCCGCCCGCCACGGGTACATGTTCTCCACCGCGAACCGCAGCCCGGTCGAACGCTCCAGCGTGGCGATCCCCTCGACGAACCCGGCCGCGTACTCGCGCTGCCAGCGGAACGGCGGATGTACGACGACCACCCCCGCCCCGACCTCGGCGGCCATCTCGGCCGACCGTTCGAGCTTGCCCCAGGGCTCGAAGCCCCAGACCTGCTGGGTGAACAGCAGCGTCGGCGCGTGGATCGCGACGATCGGCAGGCCGTGGTGCTCGGCGAGCTGTTTGACCGCGTGGGTCTGCTGCGAGAGCGCGTCGATGCCCACCATGATCTCGACCCCGTCGTAGCCCACCTCCGCGGCGTACGAGAAGGCGTGGGCAGTCGACTCCGGGTAGGTCGACGATGTCGACAGCGAGATCAATGCGGGCCTCCTATTCGGACCTTCCGAGGTCGGAACTGCCGATGAAGGACAGGTGGTCGAGGCGGTCGAGGATCAACCCCTCACGCAGCGCCCACGGGCAGATCTCGAAGGCCTCGAGGTCGAAGATGTCGAGGCACGCCTCGGCGACCAGCGCACCCGGCACGATCTGGTGAGCCCGCGACGGGCTGACCCCGGGCAGCTCCGAGAGCTCCTCGAGCGACATCTCCAGCAGCTTCGGGATCCAGCGGCGCAGCTCGACCAGGGGCAGCTCGCGGCGCACCCGGAGTCCCTCACCGCTCGGTGCGGCGCCGCAGATACGCGCCAGGGACCGGAACGTCTTCGAGGTCGCCACGGCCATGTCGGGGTGTCCGCCGCGCAGTATCCTGCCCGCGTCCTCGGCGATCGAGGCGCGGATCACCCGGCGCATCTCCCGCAGCTCCTCCTCGGCCGGCCGGTCGCCGAAGTAGGTGCGCGCGAGCCGGCCCGCACCCAGCGGCAGCGACCAGGCGACGTACGGCTGCTCGTCCAGGCCGGCCGCGATCTCCAGCGAGCCGCCGCCGATGTCGAAGACGGCCAGCCGGCCGGCGGACCACCCGAACCAGCGGCGTACGGCCAGGAAGGTCAGCCGCGCCTCGTCGTCGCCGGGAAGCACCTCGATCTCGATCCCGGTCTCGGCATGTACGTGGTCGAGCACCTGCTGCGAGTTGCCGGCGTCGCGCACCGCCGAGGTGGCGAAAGCCAGCATCTCCGAGACGCCCTTCTCCTCCCCGACCCTCACGGACTCGCGGGTGAACTCGGTCAGCGCCTCGATCCCCGCCTCGGTCACGTCGCCGGAGTCGTCGAGGTGCTCCGCCAGCCGCAGCGGCTGCTTGAACGAGAACGCCGGCAGCGGGGCCGCCCCGCCGTGGGCGTCGACCACGAGCAGGTGTCCCGTGTTCGATCCGATGTCGAGTACGCCCAGACGCATGGGTCTACGCTACTTCGCCGCGGCGCCCCGCGCGCACGCAGTGTTCCAAAGCCCGCGGTGCGGACGACGTCAGCGCCCGGCCGTGGCCGCGGCGCGCTCCGAGCTCGCGGCGGGAACGGAGACGGCAGGCTCCCCGATCCGGGCGTTGACGGCGCCGGCGACCACGACCACGAGCGCGGCGGCGGCCGGCAGGATCAGGGCGGCGTCGGTGCCCCAGCGCTCGGCGATGTCGCCGGTGACCGCGGACGCCAGCGACTGCCCGAGGATGACGGCGGAGCCGAGCATGGTCATCACGGTGGCTGAGCGGCCGACCGGGCTGCGGCGGGCGCCGAGGCCGTACTGGGTGACCAGGGTCGGCCCGATGCCGAGGCCGATGACGAGCAGCGCGAGCACCATCCCGGTCACCGAGGAGACGCCCGGCAGCGCGAGAGCGCCGGCGAGCATCACGCCACCGAAGACCAGCCAGCGCGCGGCCGCGGTGAAGCCCACCGGGAAGAGGGCGACACCCAGGGCCAGCGCGGCCGACCCGATGCCCATCGCGGCGTAGACCAGGCCCGCCTGCTCCGGGCGGCCGTGGTCGGCCATGAACGCGGTCAGCGAGGTCAGCATCGAGCCGAAGAAGAGGCCGACGCCGAGGATGCCGACCACGATGACGACAACGCCCGGACGGGCGAGCTCACGCACGGGTCCGGCGACCGGCGTACGCCCGGCAGAGGCCTGGGCCGTCGCGGCGCTCGGGTGCAGGGCGAAGGCGGAGACGAAGACGAGGGTGAGCGCGGCAGCGGCGACGACCGGCGCCCACGGGTCGATCGTCACGGCGAGGACGCCGGCGACGACGGGGCCGACGATGAAGACGATCTCGTCGGCAGCGGACTCGTAGGCCATCGTCGAGTTGAGCACCCGGACGCGACGCCCGGGGACGACGTGCGCGGAGATGATCGCCACCAGACGGGACCGCGACAGCGGCGCGATCTGCGGGGCGGTCGCGCCGACGAGGAACGCCACGGCCAGCACCGCCGCGTCCGGCAGCGGGCTGTAGACGACCCAGGCCATCGCGCCGAGCGCCGCGCTGCTGGCGACGCTGATCACCAGCAGCACCCGGCGCTGGCCGAACCGGTCGACGGCGGCACCGAGGATCGGACCGCACACCGCGGCACCGATCCCGACCATCGCCGAGTTCAGACCGCCGAGCGCCAGCGAGCCACGACCCGCGACGACCAGGGTCAGGACCCCGACGACCATCATCGCGTACGGCAGCCGCGCGACCAGCGCGAGCGGGAAGTACGTCCCTCCGACGGCGCGCACCAGACTCTGCTCGCGCTGCTCTGACATCTCTTTCGAACCTCCCGCTGCGAACCGCGGCTCTGTGCCGCCTTGGTCCGCCGGCGGGGCCAGCGCGAGGTGATACACACGATGGAAACGGAGCGGTCGCTCCGCACCTACAAGAATACGCCGCTCGCCCCGCCCCTTCGGAATCGCCGCAGAGTCGTCTTCGTCACGGTTCGAGGTCGATCATCCCCTTGCCACTGAGGATGTCGAGGGGCACCGAGACCTGGTCGTGCACGATCCGCCAGATGCCGTCGATCCGGCGCAGCCCGTAGGTGACCCGCACCCACATCCCGGACGTGGTGACACCGTTCCTCATGGTGCCGCTGAGCCGGCCGAACGCATACCCGAACGCCACGTCGCCGCCGACCGTCAGCGTCAGGTCCCGGAGCTCGTAGTCCACGGTCTCGAAGACCTCGAAGACCCTCGCCCAGTTCGCGAGCTTCGCCTCGATCCCGACGTGCTGGAGCGGAGGCTCGACGTCGAAGGACACCACCTCGGGTGCGTACGCCTCCCGCAGGGCGTCGAGATCCTTGGCCCGCAGTCCGTCGATGACCTTCTCGATCTGCCGCCGGATCGCGGCCTCCTGCGCGCTCATGCGCGAGCTGCCTCGGCGCCGACCAGGCCGCCCTCGCGCAGCGGCGCGAGCGCCGTGCTCCATGCGACGACCTGATCCAGCATCGCGGTCAGCGCGACGGCGGAACGGTCGCCGGGCACGAAGGTGGTGTTGTTCTCGAAGTCGGTGAAGAGCGAGAGCTCCACCGGACGGCTCACGTCGGCCATGCCGAGCGTGCCGCACACCGTACGCAGCTGGGCGACCGCCCGCGCACCGCCGCTCACTCCGTAGGAGACGAATCCGACCGCCTTGTTCGTCCACTCCGCGCAGGCGTGGTCGATGGCGTTCTTCAGGACGCCGGGCATGCCGCCGTTGTACTCCGGGGTCACGATCACGAAGCCATCGAACGGGGC
The DNA here is from genome assembly GCF_042798075.1 of Nocardioides sp. NPDC057772. Classification (NCBI taxonomy): domain Bacteria; kingdom Bacillati; phylum Actinomycetota; class Actinomycetes; order Propionibacteriales; family Nocardioidaceae; genus Nocardioides; species Nocardioides sp. NPDC057772. The sequence goes on along the minus strand of NZ_JBHVKN010000078.1, from coordinate 11,090 downwards.
GATCCGCGCGGCCCAGTCACGGGTGTGCTGGTTCGCCGAGGGCCCGAACATCGGCGGGAACGGCTCGTCGAGGTGCGGGAGCGGGTGGTCGACCAGGTCGATCAGCTCGAAGGTCGCGTCGTCGCGGTGCGAGGCCTGATCGTGGACCCAGCGGGCGACCTGTGGGCCGTTGCGGTGGGGGCGGGTGCTGCCGATGATGATGCCGATGCTGGTCACGTACGGACTCCTTGTTCTCGGTGGTGTTCTCGTGGTGCTGCCCCTCCGACGACGCAGGCGACCGAAGTGTCAGGCCGGTCTCACAGATCGGGTCGCTGTTTCGTCGGACCGGTTGTAGACATGCAGACCGAAGGGAGCCGCCATGACCGACCCGCATCTCGCCGAGGTGATCGGTGAGCGCCGCCAGCTCGTCAACCTCGCCTACCGCCTGCTCGGCTCGCTCGCCGAGGCCGAGGACGTGGCGCAGGAGACCTACACCCGCTGGTACGCACTCACCGAGCAGCAGCGGGAGGCGATCGACAACCCCGGCGCCTGGATGACGACGGTCGCCAGCCGGATCTGCCTCGATCTGCTCGGCTCCGCACGGGCCCGGCGGGAGCACTACGTGGGCGACTGGATCCCGGAGCCGGTGCCGGGCGGCTGGCTCGACACCGGGTCGGCGCCGGCCGATCCCGCCGACCGGGTCACCCTGGACGAGTCGATCAGCATGGCGTTCCTGGTGGTGCTGGACTCGATGACCCCTGCCGAGCGGGTCTCCTTCGTCCTGCACGACATCTTCCGCTTCACCTTCCCCGAGATCGCCGACATCGTCGGACGCACCCCGGCCGCCTGCCGCCAGCTCGCCTCCAACGCCCGCCGCCGCATCGACACCTCCCGCGACCGCTCGGCCACCGAGCGCGCCGACCTGGTCCGCAGCTTCAAGCAGGCCTGGGAGTCCCACGACATCGAGGCGCTCGTCGGCCTGCTCGACCCGCAGGCGGTCGCCACCGCCGACGGCGGCGGCCGCGCCCTGGCCTTCCTCGAGCCGATCAGCGGCGCCGAGCAGATCGCCGGCGCGTGGATGGAGATCGCCGCCCGCGCCCCGTCGGTGACGCTCCACGAGTGCCTCGTCAACGGCCAGCCCGGCCTCGTCGGCCAGGTCGACGGCGTCACCGTCTCGGTCTACGCCTTCGACGTCGCCGACGGCCGCATCACCCGCATCTGGGCCGTACGCAACCCGGAGAAGCTGCGTCCGTGGAGCGCACGGTGAACGTCCCGGCGCCGACGGACCACGTAGGCTTGCGAGGTGCCTGAGGTACCCCTGGATTTCCCGCGCGCGTGGGTGGAGTTCGTCAACCCCGACGACCCCGACGAGCGGATGCGATGCGACCTGACCTGGTTGACGTCGGCCTACTCGTGCATCTTCGGCAACGGCTGCCCGGGGATGTTCGAGAGCTCGCCGGACGTGGGGTGCTGCACGCTCGGCGCACACTTCGCGGACGACGAGGACGAGTCCCGGACCGCGGGCTTCGTCGCCGAGCTGACGCCGGAGATCTGGGAACAGCACCCGGGCCGTGCGGTCACGACCGACGACTGGGTCGAGCTCGACGACGACGGCGAGCGGAAGACCCGCGTCACCGAGTTCCGTGGGCAGGAGTCGTGCGTCCTGGCGAACCGGCCGGACTTCCCCGGCGGATCGGGCTGTGCGCTGCACATCCTGGCCGCGAAGGAGGGCAGGGAGCACTTCGAGACGAAGCCCGACGTGTGCTGGCAGCTGCCGATCCGGCGTACGTTCCGGGACGTCGAGCTCACCGACGGGACGACCTACACCGAGGTGACGATCACCGAGTACGACCGGCGCGGCTGGGGTCCCGGCGGCCACGACCTCGACTGGTACTGCTCCGGCAACACCGAGGCCCACGTCGCCGTCGAGCCCGTCTACATCACCAACCAGGCCGAGCTCACCGAGCTGATGGGCAAGGCGGCGTACGCCGAGCTCGTCCGCCACTGCGAGGCGCATGTCCGGTCGCGGTCCGCCCTTGCCCTCCATCCCGCGAGCCCGCGCTGAACCCCCGGGTGTATCTCGACATCAAGAGATTGCGACCCTGGATTGGTTTCTCTCTCAGGGAGAGTTCAGAATCGTTACATGCGCCTGGACCATGTTTCGTACGCTGCAGGACCCGATGGCTTGGTACAGACCGCCAAGCAGCTCGGTGAGCTGCTCGGCCAGGAGTTCGTCGACGGCGGTGTCCACCCCCGCTTCGGCACCCGCAACTACATCCTCCCGATGCGTGGCGGCCTCTACCTCGAGGTCGTCGAGGCGCTCGAGCACCCGGCCAGCGACAAGGCCCCGTTCGGCCAGGCCGTCAAGGCTCGCTCCGCCCTCGGTGGCGGCTGGATCGGCTTCGTCGTCGGCGTCGACGACATGACGCCGATCGAGGAGCGGCTCGGCCGCAAGGCGGTTCCCGGCAACCGACACCTCCCCGACGGCCGTGAGCTCCACTGGCAGCAGATCGGCATCAACGGCCTGATCGCCGACCCGCAGCTCCCCTACTTCATCAAGTGGGAGACCCCCGAGCTCCACCCCGGCAACGCCGGCTCCGACATCACGCTGACGTGCCTGGAGATCTCCGGCGATCCCGAGCGGGTCAAGGACTACCTCGGCGACGAGCTGAAGGAACGCGTCGACCCGTGGACCGGCAAGCCCGCCGAGAACGTTCACATCGAGTGGGTCGCCGAGCACGGCACCCCCGGTCTCCTGGCCGCTCAGTTCGTCACGCCGCGCGGCGAGGTCCGGATCTGACCAGGCTCGACCTGCCGGGGGCGACGGGAGCGATCCCGTCTCCCAACATCTGGAACCACACCGCGACGTACGAGATCGAGAACCGTGCACTCGACCCGCACGGCCGGCTCTGGGCCGCCATGGCCGAGGTCGCGCCCTGGGCAGGACGGGACGTGCTCGACCTGGGCTGCGGCACCGGGTTCTACCTGCCGTGGTTCGCCGAGGAAGCCCGCACGGTCACCGGCATCGAGCCCCATCCTGACCTCGTGACGCTGGCCCGGCGGCGTACCAAACGCCTGACGAACGTCGCCGTCCACAACGGCGTCGCGCAGCAGCTGCCGCTCCCGCCGTCGTCGGTCGACGTGATGCATGCCCGCTGGGCCTACTTCTTCGGTCCCGGCTCCGAGCCGGGGCTCGGCGAGCTCGACCGGGTGATGCGCCGCGGGGGCGTGGCGATGGTGATCGACAACGACGGCTCCCGTTCGACCTTCGGTGACTGGTTCCGCCGCGGCTACCCGAAGGTCCCGCCGCCCGACGAGCAGGAGCGGTTCTGGTCGATGCACGGCTGGACCCGTGTCTCCGTCGACATGGACTGGTCCTTCGGCTCGCGCGCCGACCTGGAAGCGGTCGTCCGCATCGAGTTCGACCCCGCGACCGCTGACGCGATCCTCGAGGAACACCAGGGGACGTACGTCGACTACGCGGTCAACCTCTGGTGGAAACGCTTCTGATCAGCGGAGCTAGAGACGGGTCGCGGCCTGGACCAGGGCGGCCAGGGCGAGCGAACGGCTGTGCTGCGGCCAGGCGATGACCGTGGTGACCTCGGGGGCGTCCGAGACCGGGACGGTGGCGATGCCGTGATACTGCTCGGCGCGCGCGGACTCCGGAAGAAGCGCGTACGCCCGGCCGAGCCCGACCAGCTGATAGAGCTGCGCCGAGTCGCGGACCTCCGGTCCGGGGCCGTCGGCACTGTGACCATTCTTGGCGCCTTCGCCCGTCGGCCAGCGCATCGGCGGGAGTCTCGGGATGCGGTCCAGCTCGGCGAGGGTCAGCTCCGAGCGCGTCGCCCAGGGGTGGCTGGACGGCAGAACAGCGACCTGCCCCTCGGTGAGCAGCTCTTCGGAGTCGAGTCCGTCGACCGAGTCGAACGGGAGATGCAGCAGCGCGACGTCAGCCCGGCCGTCGCGCAGCCGCGGCCCCTGCTCCCCGATGCCGCACAGGTCGACCTCGACCCTCACCGACCCCGGCTCGGCGGCGTAGGCGTCGAGCAGCTTGGTCAGCAGCTCCGTCGCGGCGCCCGCCTTGGAGACCAGGACCAGGCCCGGCTCGGCCCCGTCGCCGGTGGCGCGGCGGGTGCGGCGCTCGGCCGCGTCGACCGCGTCGAGGGCGGCGCGGGCCTCGGCGAGGAGCACCCGGCCGGCGTCGGTGAGCGTGACGCCGCGGCTGTTGCGTTCGAGCAGCGGGCCACCCAGGCGTCGCTCGAGCCGGCTGATCGCGCGTGACAGCGGCGGCTGAGCGATCCCGAGACGAGCCGCCGCGCGGCTGAAGTGAAGCTCCTCGGCGACCGCGACGAAATAGCGAAGCTCCCGGGTCTCCATGGTCTCAACCCTAGCTCCGACCTGGGAACATACCTGGGCGGTATTGGTGGCGACCGAGGTGATATTGGAGTGTTCCGTGGACCCTGGCCAGGCTGGAGGACATGAGCGAGAACACGATCGCGCTGGTCACCGGCGCCAACAAGGGAATCGGCTACGAGATCGCCGCGGGCCTCGGCGCGCGTGGCTGGAAGGTGGGTGTCGGCGCCCGCGACCAGGCCCGTCGCGAGGCGGCGGTGGAGAAGCTGCGCGCGAACGGCGTCGACGCCTTCGGGGTGCCGCTGGACGTCACCGACGATGCCAGCGTCGCCGCCGCGGCGCGGCTTCTGGAGGAGCAGGGCGGACTGGACGTACTCGTCAACAACGCCGGCGTCACCGGCGGCATGCCGCAGTACCCGACCGAGATCTCGATCGACCAGATGCGAGTCGCGGTCGAGACCAACGTCTTCGGCGTCGTCCGGGTCACCAACGCGATGCTGCCGCTGCTGCGACGGTCGGCATCGCCGCGGATCGTCAACATGTCCAGCGGCGTCGGCTCCCTCGCCCGGCAGACGGCGACCGACGACCCGCTGGCCGTGGGGCCGATCTCGGCGGCGTACAGCCCGACCAAGACCTACCTCAACGCCGTCACGATCCAGTACGCCAAGGAGCTGCGTGACACGAACATCCTGATCAATCTCGGCTGCCCCGGGTTCGTGGCCACCGACCTGAACGGCTTCCGCGGCGTACGCACGCCGGAGGAGGGCGCCCGGATCGCGATCAGCCTCGCGACCCTGCCCGACGACGGCCCGACCGGCGGCTACTTCGAGGACGCCGGCCCCATTCCCTGGTGATTACATTCACGCGAAATCCAAGTACACGACGTCAAAGGAGGCCACTCTAGGAAGCGACTCGGGTCCTCTCGGACCTCTCGGAAGATAGGAGCTCCACAGATGCGCCTCACCCCACGCCGCCTCGGCACGGTCATCGGTTCCCTCCTCGTCACGCTGGCGACCAGCCTGGTCGCCATCACCTCCACGGCCGCACCCGCTCAGGCCGACGCCTGCTACACCTGGAGCGGCACGCTCCAGCAGGGGTCCACGGGCAATGCGGTCACCCAGCTGCAGATCCGGGTCGCCGGATGGGCGGCCACCGGCACGGTCTTCTCGATCGACGGGTCCTACGGCCCGGCGACGACGACCGCGGTCCGCAACTTCCAGGCCGCCTACGGGCTCGCCGCCGACGGAGTCGCGGGCGCGAACACGTTCAACAAGATCTACGCGCTCCAGGACGACGACTGCACCCCGATCCACTTCTCGTGGAGCGAGGTCGACGACGTCTGCTACGGAGGCTGGCCGACGCCGATCTCCGGCGTGACGATCACGCAGGTCAAGGCCAACCTGATGCAGGCCATGTGGCGCGCCGAGGCGATCCGGCACCGACTCGGTGACAACCCGCTGCGGGTGACCTCGGCCTACCGCTCCAAGGCGTGCAACGACCAGGTCGGCGGAGCCTCCAACAGCAACCACCTCTACGGCCGGGCGATGGACCTGGTGCCCGGCAGCAGCGCAACGACCATGTGCGGCATCGCGCGTGCCTCACGCCAGTCGTTCCCGCAGGTGCTCGGGCCGGGCTACCCCGACCACAGCGACCACGTCCACCTCGGCATCCAGTCGAGCGTCTACCACAGCGCCTCGCAGTGCTTCTGAGCTGCTTCTGAGCTGCTTCTGAGCTGCTTCTGAGCTGCTTCTGAGGTGCTCAGGGTGACTCGGTGAGCTGGTCGGGATCGGCATCGGTCCCGACCAGCTCGCGGAGCTTGTCGTTGACGTCCCAGATCCCCACGTTCATCGCGGCGGTCACGGTCGCACCGCGCTGCCAGTAGGCGATGAACTCGTCGCCCTCGGTGTTGCCGCGGAGCAGCACCTCGTCCTCGGGCGCGGAGTGGCCGACGTACTCCATCGAGAACTCGAACTGGTCGGTGAAGAAGTAGGGCTGCCAGTCGTAGGCGCCGTCCTTGCCCAGCATCGTCCGGGCCGCGAGGCGGCCCTGCTTGATCGCGTTGTCCCAGTGCTCGACGCGGATCGGCCCGAGCACGGTGTGCTTCGCCAGCGCGACGTCGCCTGCCGCGAAGACCCGAGGATCAGACGTACGCAGCCGCTCGTCGACCACGACGCCGTCGCCGACCTCGAGGCCGGCGTCCGCGGCCAGTTCCGTAGCCGGTGCCGCCCCGACGGCGACGAGCACGATGTCGGCGGGGATCTCACCGGCGCTGGTGCGTACGGCTCCCGGCTCGATCGCCTCGACGGTGGTGCCGGTGTGGACCTCGACGCCGTGGCGAGTGTGGAGGGCGGCGACGTGCTCGCCGAGCGTCGGACCGAGGACGCCGCGCAACGGCTGCGCGGCGGCCTCCAGCACGACCGCCTGCCCGCCGAGCGCGGTGACCGACGCCGCGACCTCGAGCCCGATCCAGCCGCCGCCGACCATGACCACCCGGGTGCCGGGCTGGACCGCATCCTTGAGGCGGCGGGCGTCGTCGACGGTGCGGAGGGTCATGGCGTGCTCGATGCCGGGGATCGGCGGGATCTTCGGGTCGGCACCGGTGGCCAGGAGCAGGGTGCCGAAGGGCAGCTCCTCGCCGTTGTCGAGCGTGACGGTCCCGGCGTCCAGGTTCAGGGCGGTCGCCGTCGCGCCGGTCAGGACGGTGACGTCCTTCTCGGCGTACCACTCCTTGTCGTGGGAGAGCTTGAACTCCTTGGCGCCGGAGAGGAAGTCCTTGGAGAGCTGCGGACGCTCATAGGGCAGCTCCGGCTCCTTACCCACCAGGGTCAGGCGGCCGGCGTACCCCTCGTCGCGAAGGGCTTCGATGGCGCTGACGGCCGCGAGACCAGCACCGATGACGACGATCTCCTCAGTTCCCATGACGCCATCGTCGCGCGGATCGGAGCGTCTATGAAGACCCTCGGACCGTCAGGGCGGGTTTCAGCATCACACCCGGGGCTGCGTAGGACGGGGTGGCGAGCAGCTCCTCGAGCGCCTTGACCAGCTCGCGCGCGGCCTCCTCCAGCGGAGGACGTACGGACGTGATGCCCGGCGGCACCGTCTGCGCGACCTGGGAGTCGTCGAAACCGACCACCGCGACATCCTCGCCGAGCCGCAGGCGCCGCTCGAAGAGCGAGTGGAGGACACCCATGGCGAGGGTGTCGGAGGCACAGACCAGCGCGGTCGGCTGGGTCTCGTCGAGGATCGCGTCGGCGGCGGCCTTGCCCGAGCTGATCGAGTCCTCGGTGCGCGAGGCCAGGCCAGTGGTGGAGAGGCCGTGGGTGTGCATCGCGTGGATCCACCCGCTGCGCCGCTCCTCGCCGAGAAGGGAGTCCTTGTGCCAGCCGATCCACGCGATCTTGGAGTGTCCGCGTTCGATCAGGTGCTCGGTGGCGATCTCGGCACCGTAGGCAAGGTCGACGTCGACCCAGGGGTGCTTGGCGTCGGGCTGGGTCCAGGGTCGCCCGAAGGAGACGAACCGCGCCCGGCGGGACTGCAGCCAGGTCGTCTGCTGGCCGCCGAGGTGGGTGTCGGTCACCACGAACGCGTCGACCGCGGTCGAGCGGAGCAGCTCGTCGTAGCCGTCGAGCGGGTCGGCGGGGTCGCCGTGGAAGAGGAGCACGTGATAGCCGGCTTCGGCCGCTGCCTCCACGAAGGTGTGGACGAACCGGTCCATCATCGCGTTGGCCGTGCCCTCCTGGAGGGCTGGCATCCTGAGTCCGATCAGATGACTTGCTCGCGTGCGAAGGCTGCGCGCCGCCCGGTTGGGCTGGTAGCCGAGCTTGTCGATCGCGTCCTGCACCCTGGCCAGGGTGTCCGCACGCAGCAGGTCGGGATTGTTGACCGCGTTGGACACCGTCTGCCGGGACACGCCGGCCAGCTCCGCGACGTCGGCGAGGGTCGGCGGAGCGGCCGAGATATGACCGCCGGAACGCGGCACCGCCACGCTCTGCCTCCCTTGATGCCGATGTGAAACTCTGGATCGTTCCAAGCCATGGTAACGACTGCTGGCCGCATGGGATGCTATCGGGCCCATCTCGCGTCGGTGCTGGAACATCGCGGCGAGTGCTGCTCGACCCGCTCGGATGTCGGTGCTGTGGTCTAGGTTGCTGGCCATGGCTACCGCTCGCTCGTCCAAACGCGCCACCTACCGCTGCTCGGAGTGCGGCTGGGAGACCGGGAAGTGGGTCGGTCGCTGCGGCGAGTGCCAGGCCTGGGGGTCGGTCGCCGAGACGGCGGCCCCGATCGGACGTACGCCAGCAGCCCCTGTCTCCACCGCGGCAGTGCCGATCGGCACGGTGTCGGTGACCGAGTCGGAGCGGCGTACGTCGGGGGTGCCGGAGCTCGACCGCGTGCTCGGCGGCGGGCTGGTGCCGGGTGCCGCGATCCTGCTGGCCGGCGAGCCGGGCGTCGGGAAGTCGACGCTGCTGCTCGAGGTGGCGGCGCAGACGGCCCGCTACGGACGCCGCGCGCTGTACGTGACCGGTGAGGAGTCCGCCTCGCAGGTGCGGCTGCGGGCCGACCGGACCAACGCGATCCAGGACGAGCTCTATCTCGCCGCCGAGACCGACCTCGGCGCCGTGCTGACCCACATCGAGGAGACCCGGCCCGAGCTGATCGTGGTCGACTCCGTGCAGACCATCGGCGCCTCCGGGGTCGAGGGGGTCCCGGGTGGCGTGACCCAGGTCCGCGAGGTCGCGGCGGCGCTGATCCGGGTCGCGAAGACCCGCAACATCACCACGGTCGTCGTCGGCCACGTCACCAAGGACGGTGCGATCGCCGGCCCCCGGGTGCTCGAGCACCTGGTCGACGTGGTGCTCCACTTCGAGGGTGCCCGCGACTCCCGGTTCCGGATGGTGCGGGCGATGAAGAACCGCTTCGGACCGGTCGACGAGGTGGGCTGCTTCGACCTCTCCTCGGAGGGCATCGTCGCGGTCACCGACCCGTCAGGGCTGTTCGTGGAGACCCACCACGTCTCGGTCCCCGGCACGTGCGTCACCGTGACGATGGAGGGTCGTCGGCCGCTGCTCGCCGAGATCCAGGCGCTGACGGTGCTGGGCGCGGAGGAGCGGGCGAAGCGTACGACCTCGGGGTTGGACGGCTCCCGGCTCGCGATGATCCTCGCCGTGCTGCAGCGCCACGCGCGGGTCGGCCTCTCGGGTCGCGACGTGTTCGCCTCGACCGTCGGCGGGGCCCGGATCAGCGACCCCGCCGCCGACCTGGCGATGGCGCTCGCGGTCGCGTCGAGCCAGACCGGCACTCCGACGCCGCGCGGCGTGGTGGCGCTCGGCGAGATCGGCCTGGCAGGCGAGCTGCGCCGGGTGCGTGACCTGGACCAGCGGCTCTCCGAGGCGGCGCGGCTGGGGTTCACGGTCGCGGTCGTCCCCGCCGACCCGGGGACACCCGTACCCAATCGCCCCAATGAGCGCGATGTCGACGGGATGCGTGTCTTTGAGGTGCACAGCATCAGTGGTGCGCTGGAATTCCTCCGCTTGGCGTGATCGGCTTGGTGACTCGTGGCCGCACGTTCTCGGCATTACGGTTGGATCCACGGTTAGAATCACCCCATCCCACTCCGAAAGGATTCCCGTGCCCGCCGAACGCACCGCGGACTCCATCCGACTGCGCGAGACGCTCGCTCTGATCGCGCCCGGAACACCGCTGCGTGACGGGCTCGAGCGCATCCTTCGCGGCCGCACCGGCGCGCTGATCGTGCTCGGCCACGACAAGATGGTCGACGCCATCTCGACCGGTGGCTTCACGCTGGACGTGCCGTTCACCTCCACCGGTCTGCGCGAGCTCGCCAAGATGGACGGGGCGATCATCGTCGACGACTCGCTGAGCCGCATCGTGCAGGCCGCGGTCCACCTGATGCCCGACCACACCATCCCCTCGACCGAGACCGGCACCCGCCACCGCACCGCCGACCGGGTCGCGAAGCAGACCGGTCACCCGGTGATCTCGGTGTCCCAGTCGATGCAGATCATCGCTGCGTACGTCGGAGAGACCCGCCACGTCCTGGAGGACTCCGGCCAGATCCTCTCCCGCGCCAACCAGGCGCTGGCGACCCTGGAGCGCTACAAGCTGCGGCTCGACGAGGTGGCCTCCACCCTGTCGGCGCTGGAGATCGAGGACCTGGTGACCGTGCGCGACGTGGCCGTGGTGGCCCAGCGCCTGGAGATGGTGACCCGCATCGCCCGCGAGATCGAGGACTACGTGCTCGAGCTCGGCACCGACGGCCGGCTGCTCTCCCTCCAGCTGGAGGAGCTCATCACCGGCGTCGACGCCGAGCGCGAGATGGTCATCCGCGACTACCTCCCCCGCGGCCGTCGCGCGCGTTCGCCCGAGGAGCTCCTCGCCGAGCTCGAGGCGCTCAACTCGGCCGAGCTGGTCGATCCCGCCGCCACCGCCCGTGTCCTGGGTCTGACCACGTCGGACGCGTTGGACGGCGCCGTCGCCCCGCGCGGCTACCGCCTGCTCGCGAAGGTCCCCCGGCTCCCACCTGCCGTCGTCGACCGCCTCGTCGACCACTTCGGCACCCTGCAGAAGCTCCTCTCCGCCAGCGTCGACGACCTCCAGGCCGTCGAGGGCGTCGGCGAACTCCGCGCCCGCTCGGTCCGCGAGGGCCTCTCCCGCCTCGCCGAGTCGACCATCCTCGAGCGCTACGTCTGACCCCTCGCCGAGGCGTCAGCCCGGTCGGCCGAAGCGTCAGCCCGGTC